>CAIZGQ010000272.1 GCA_903932565.1 uncultured Hyphomicrobiales bacterium | reverse complement strand
TTTTCCGCACGCCCCTCAAGCCAGGCAAAGAGATCAAGATAGGGCATGGTGAGGCCATGCCAGACGTCCTCAATGTCATTGGGCGTGACATCGCCCAGTGCAGCCACAGCAGTCTTGGCGAGCCGCTGCGAAATGCCGATGCGCAGGCCACCGGTAATGAGCTTCAACAGCGCCCAGCGACCCGTCTCATCGAGCTGATCAAGAAACGCGGCGAGCTGAGCCGGCACCGCGGCGCGGGACGTGCCAGCCAGCGTATCCACCACAAACGACAGCGTCGGGCCTTCGCTCTGACGGGGCTCAGCTCGCGAAACGGGCCAGAGCAGGGCGATCGTTTCCGACAGGTCGCCCACGTAATCATAGCTCATGGCAAACAGGGTGGGGTCGACGCGCGCCGCGATCATGTCCCGAATAAGCGCTGGCTTGGCGTGCTTGAAGTTCAGCGCGCCCGCCATCGCACCCAGCGCATAGCCGCGATCGGGGTCCGGCGTCGTGCTGAAATAATGGGTCAGCAACCGCAGCTTCGCGTTGCGCGAAGGCTCAAAGGCAAGGCGGTCGAGCAGGTGTGCGAAGCGGTTCATGATCTGCAATGCATACAGCGAAAGACGCGAATTGGCGTGCCTTAAGCTGTCGCAGGGGAAGCCCCGCCGACGTGTTCCTCAGCCGCCGAGCCGGATCTTCTGCATGCTCATCAAGAGATCCGTGCTGAAGGACGGTTGATCCGTTGCCGAGGACACAACGCTGATCAGGCTGGCCGCGGTGCTTGTATTGGTGGCCGAGCCTGTGTTCTGACCGTTCAGATCGGCCTGCGCGCAGAAGCGGGCGATGAAGGCCTGCAACTTTGTTGGATCCTTGAAGTCGGCGACATTGATCTTCTTGCTGAGGGTCGCAAACTGAACGGCGATGTTCTGCTGAGACGAAGACGACGATATGCCAAGGGCCGTTTGCGCAACGGTCAACAGGTTCTTGTCCGCGAGAATGCCATAGGCATCCTTGATGTTGGGGGCATTCTGCGAAAAATAGAGCGCAAGCTGAACCGCTGTGTTTTGCTGGCCTTGCGTGTTTTCGAGTGATTGTTCCAGGTACTTGTTCACGACTGTGGTCTGGAACGTGCTGGTATGTGTGACGGTCGATCCCAGTGTTTTAAAATCAAACGCTGTCGCAAGAGCCTTGATGTTCTGGTTGCTTAATTTGTTCGCCAGCGCTGTGGTCGACGTCACACCCTGCTGCAAAACCTGTTTGATAAGACCCTTCGCATACGTCATGTCGCCGAGGCCGAACGCCGTCATCGCGTAATTAAAGAGGCGCGGATTGTTGACGAAGTCGTCGATTGAATTGACCTTGCCGATGTTTGCCTTGAAGTAATCGGTCGCCTGTTTGACGGTCGGATCTTTGGCGGTGAGCGCCTGCGACCGGGTCAAGTTTTTTGCGACAAGATTGTAGGCGGCAAGTGTCGAGTCCATCACAGAATCCTTGAAGCCGCTCGTCGTACGTCTGCTCCAACACGATCACAGACGTCTTCACGCTGACGAGAGCGGTCCCTCTCCATTAGTCTGCCACAAAACTTTCCCAAAGCTTGATCATCGAGAGCTAAACAGCGCGTAATCCAAGAAAATTACTTGCTTGAAGGCTTCTTTTGATAATTTTGCACATGCCGTTGCGTCAGTTGCGACCCCGCTGCGTCAGTTGCGACCCCGCAGCGCTTCTGCCAATTCGCGGAACGGATCTGTGCTCACGGGGTCGGAAGGCGTCTGACCCAGCACGGTATAGATCCGCTGCACAATATGCACAGCCTGATCCAACTCGCCATCCTGTCCGGGCGTATAGCCGCCCAGTGCCCTGAGATCGCGCGTATCTTCAAACCGAGCCGTCATCGCACGAAGCCGGCGGATGAGCACACGCTGTTCTTCCGTCCAACACAATTGGGCCAAGCGGGACAAGGACGCGAGCACGTCAATTGCGGGATAGCGGCCTTGGCCGGCAATCGCGCGATCGAGCACAATGTGACCATCAAGCGTGCCACGAATGGTATCGGCGATGGGATCATTGTGATCGTCACCGTCGACGAGAACCGTGAAAATAGCTGTGATGGTGCCGCTTCCATCCAATCCGGGACCAGCCCGCTCCAGCAGGCGCGGCAGATCCGCAAACACGCTGGGCGCAAAGCCGCGCGCGACGGCAGGCTCACCGCCCGCCAACGCAATCTCGCGCGAGGCATGGGCAAAGCGTGTCACGGAATCAACCACCAGCAACACGGAGAGGCCCTGATCGCGAAAATACTCTGCAATGCAGGTTGCCGTTTTCGGCGCGAGCCTGCGCATCATTGGGCTCTCGTCTGCCGTCGACACAACGGTGATCCAGTTTGGACCAGACACCGTCTCTTCCAGAAACTCCCGGACTTCACGGCCGCGTTCGCCGACGAGGGCTGCAACCACAATGTCGAATTGTCCGCCCTTTGCCATCATGCCCAGCAGCGTCGATTTGCCGACACCAGAGCCCGAAAACAAACCGATGCGTTGTCCGGCACAAATGGGCGTGAACAGATCGATGGCGCGCACGCCAGTCTGCAACGGCCTGTTGATGCGGGCGCGTTGTGTCGATGGGGGCGCCTCCGCATTGATATCCATGCGGCGTGGGCCTTGCAGCAACGGCCCTTTGTCGTCAATGGGCTTGCCCAAAGCGTCGATCACACGGCCCACCCAATCGGCGTGCGGGGCAAGCGTCAGCCGCCCCCCGCGCCAGACCGGTGCACCGAGTCCAACATCCAAGGTTTGCGCATAGGACTTGATGGTGACGCCGCCCGCATCAAGGCGGATGACTTCGGCGAGCGTATTGTTGGTTGCATGCCCCACATGCACGGTATCGCCCAGCGTCAGCCAGGACGACAACCCAGCAACACGCGCGTGCCCTGCAACTGTTTCCGTGATTTCGCCGCTGATTCGCACCGCGCAGGGGTCTAAATTTCCGACAATGGCGCGCATGCGTTGCAGGGAATCGGATCCCTTCCAAACAGTCTTTTCCGACGCGCCAAGAATATTATCCGAGTGTCTTGTATTATCCGAGTGTCTTGATTGCATCCTTGGTGGTGCCCTCTGTTGTCTCGGTCGCGTTGGTGACCGCGTCAAACGCGCGCGTCACTGCAATCAATTGAATCATCTGCGAAGCGGGCTCGACATTGGAGCCTTCAAGATATCCCTGGTTGATGGAGTTGCTGACAAAATCGAGCACAGGCTCGGCCGGTTTGTCCGAGACAACAGAGCTGTTGTCGAAACGTGTCAGCTTGGCGCTCGCCGGCAAACTGAACAGACCGATTGCGCCCACCTGCTTGCCGCCCTGCGAAATCATGCCGTCCGACGCAATCGAAAGCGCGCCATTTTTGGGATCAACGGTGATCGGTGATTTGCCGGCATCCAGCACCGGATAGCCGTTCACAGAGCGAAGAATCCCACCATTATCGATGCTCATGCGACCATCGCGCGAGAAGACCGGGCCATTGGGTGTCGAATAGCTGAGCCATCCTGGCCCGCTGACAGCAACATCAAGCGGATTGCCGGTTTTCGAGAGGCCACCCGATTCGCGCGATATGAATGTTTTGCCTGAATCTGCAAAGGCAACCGAATCGTCGCCTGCCTGTTTCAGCACAGCCTGAAAGTTGATGGTCTCGCCGCGGAAGCCCGTCGTCTGCACATTGGCGATGTTGTGCGCGATGGTGTCCATGCGCTTCTGGAGGGCCATCTGCCCGGACAATCCGACGTAAAGACTTGTTTGCATGACGGCCTCGGTCGCGGATGACGCATGACCCTCTATCTGGGCTTTTGGGCTTGCGTCGGACTTACCGACCACCGCAAGCCCGGCGCAAGCCGGTAACCATAGGTCTCGTAAAGGAAATACGGAGTCGTCATGAGCTTTTTAATAGGTCTGATTGTCTCCCTTGGTTGCATGCTGGGTGGCTTTGCCGCCCTCGGGGGACATCTTTCGACAATCTGGCAGCCGTTCGAGCTCATCATCATTGGGGGCTCGGCTATCGGTATTTTCATCATGGGCAATCCGTTCTCTGTGATCGCAGACACGGGTCGCGCGAGCATCGAAGCTATTCTCGAAAAAGGCCCGAAGCAGAAAGATTTTCTCGATATTCTTGGGCTGCTTCACGCCCTTATGCGTGAGCTTCGGGGCAAGGCCCGTAACGAAGTTGAGGCGCACGTGGACGCGCCACAGGAATCCGACATCTTCAAGAATTTTCCGACGGTTCTCGCGGACAAGGAACTGACGCAG
>CAIZGQ010000271.1 GCA_903932565.1 uncultured Hyphomicrobiales bacterium | reverse complement strand
TCGTGATGTAGGTGGGTGTATCAGGTGCTTTTTCCGGATCGATGGTGCGCGAATAGACATAATCCGGCGTCTCGATGGCTGGGTCTTCCAGCACCTTGCCCTCGGAGGAGGCGTGCAGAAGATTGGCGTCAACCGAGAACGGCGCATCGCCGCGCTTGTCGCGGGCAATCGGGATCTGGTTGGCTTCCGCAAAATTGATGAGGGCCGTGCGGGATGTCAGGTCCCATTCGCGCCAGGGCGCGATGACCTTGATGTCGGGCTCCAGCGCATAATAGCTGAGCTCGAAGCGCACCTGATCGTTGCCCTTGCCGGTCGCGCCGTGCGCCACGGCATCCGCGCCGACCTTGCGGGCAATCTCAATCTGCTTCTTGGCGATCAGCGGGCGGGCGATGGATGTGCCCAGCAGATAAAGACCCTCATATTGCGCATTGGCGCGGAACATCGGGAAGACGTAATCGCGGACGAATTCCTCGCGCAGGTCTTCAATGAAAATGTGCTCAGGCTTGATGCCGAGGAGCTCGGCCTTGGCGCGGGCAGGTTCCAGCTCTTCGCCCTGTCCCAAGTCGGCCGTGAAAGTCACCACTTCGCAGCCGTAGGTCGTTTGCAACCACTTGAGAATGATGGACGTGTCGAGGCCGCCGGAATAGGCGAGGACAACGCGCTTGATGTCTTTGGCGGTGGACATGGAAGTCTCTTCAAATTCGGCAACAGGCCGGGACGATCGGGCGTAAACCAGGACCGGTCGAGCGCGTCCCCGTGCCGGGCGCGCGACCGCTTCCCGCAGCGCGCGCGGACTATAGTGCCCGTGCTCAAAGGTGCAAGAGGTGCCTCCGGGGACATCCTCTCAGGCTGGTTCGGCGCTTTCGCGCAGATAGGTCCGCAGAGAGCCCGCCAGATGGTCCGCCACGAGCCGGACCAGCGGGATTGCGCGAAGGTCTGGATGGGTTGCCAGCCAGACTTCCAGGCTGAAGTGCAGTGGTTCGGGCAGGACTCGGATCAGATTGTGCTGGCGTCGGGCCAGGGGCACCTGCATGCCGCCGAGGCACATGCCGGCGCGGATCGCTGCCAACTGGGCAAGATCGCTGTCGGATCGGAAGCTGAAATCTGCCCTGCTGATGGGCAGCGCGCTGCCAGTCACGGCGCGGACCGAGAGGTCATCTCGATCAAAACCGATCACGCGATGGTTCTGAAGGTCCTTGATCGTGAGAGGATGTCCGTGACGATCAAGGTAGTCCCGCGTTGCAAACATCCCGATCGCAACTTCGCCG
Organism: uncultured Hyphomicrobiales bacterium; assembly: GCA_903932565.1. Taxonomy (GTDB): domain Bacteria; phylum Pseudomonadota; class Alphaproteobacteria; order Rhizobiales; family Beijerinckiaceae; genus Terripilifer. Next base: position 2,144 of record CAIZGQ010000271.1, on the reverse strand, counting down.
ATCTTCCGGGCGGTCAGCGTGTTCTGGCTGGGGCGTTGCATGCGGACGGCCAGATCAGCATCGCGCCTTTGCAGGTTTTCCATCCGATTGCTGAGCACCAACTCGATGATCACATCGGGATGCTCGTTTTGCAGGGGAGCCAGCAGGGCTGGGAGGACCTCGATCCCCATGACCTCGCTGGCGGCAATGCGGATCGTGCCGCCCGTCGTGTGAGTGGCACGGTGGGCATCGCGGCCGAGTGCGTCAGCGGCCGCCCGCATGGCCTCGGCGTGAGGCACAACGGCATCGGCTGCCGAGGTTGGCAGAAGGCCATTGACCGACCGTGTGAACAGGGTGGTGCCGAGCGCGCTTTCCAGCAAATCGATATGTCGGCCGACGGTTGGCTGCGTCAGCCCGAGATGGCGTGCGGCGCCCGACAGGCTCTGACGCCGATAGACCTCCAGAAACGTCCGGTGCAGGTCCCAGGAAATATCGCTCATGCGAACTCGCGGTGATATTTATTTTTGAATAGCAATTAAACTAACTTATCCAATTTTTTATATCCAGATGGCCTGCGATGATCGCCTTCATCACAGGAGACGAAAGATATGATCGACACAAACAGCCAGCTTCAGACCAGAACAGCACTTGTTCTGGGGGCAACGGGCGGACTTGGCGGCGCCGTTGCGCATGCCCTGATTGCGCATGGTTGGACAATTCGCGCGCTCACCCGCGATCCGGCTGCCGCCGCCCGGAAAACAGACTTTGACACGCGATTGACGTGGGTCCGCGGGGATTGCCTCGATGCCGCGGCTGTTCGTGTTGCCGCACAGGACACACGTTTGATCGTCCATGCGGTGAATCCGCCCGGCTACCGCAACTGGCGCGAGGTTGCGATCCCCATGCTGGCCAATTCCATCGCGGCGGCCAAGGCCAGTGGCGCACGCATCTTGTTTCCCGGGAATGTCTATAATTTTGATCCAGCCGCCGGGCCGCTTCTATCCGAAGATACGCCGCAGATTCCGGTGACCCGTAAAGGCAAGGTGCGGGTCGAGATGGAAGCGATGCTTCGGACGGCAGCCGCTCAGGACGGCGTGCGATCGCTGGTTTTGCGGGCCGGGGATTTCTTTGGCCCGGGCAGCGACAACAACTGGTTCGCGCAGGTTGTCGCCAAGGGCGGGCGCAGGGCAACGCGTGTCGTCGATCCCGGTCAGCCCGGTGTCGGTCACGCCTGGGCTTATCTGCCCAACATGGCGGAGGCCTTTGCCCAGTTGGCGGACCGCGACGCTGATCTGGCCGCGGCGGAGGTCTTTCATTTTGGCGGGCACTGGATCAATCCCGGCCGCGGGATGGCGGAGGCTGCACGCGAGGCACTTGGTCCGCCGCTGCGACCGATCAAATCGTTTCCCTGGATATTCGTCTGGCTCGGTGCGCCATTTGTGCGTTTTCTGCGCGAGATGATCGAGATGCGGTATCTGTGGCGTGTCCCGTTGGAACTGGACAACCGCAAGCTCGTCGCATGTCTTGGACGCGAACCGCACACCCCGTTGAAAGACGCACTGATTGAAACGTTTGCCGCGACCTAGGGAACGGCCACGACCAGCGTTCCCACGCGGACACGATCAAACAGGTCGACGACGTCCTCATTGTACATGCGGATGCAGCCATAGGATGCGGCCGAGCCGATGGACCGGCGCATGGAGGCCGTCGTGCCGTGGATTGCAATTTCCGAGCGATCCAGTGTCAGGGCCCGGGCCCCCATGGGATTGTGCGGCGATCCGCCTGGCACGAGCCCCAGATTTGGATGGTCGCGCTTGACCTCCGCTGGAGGAGCCCAGGCAGGTTCCACGTATTTTCCATCGACATGGGCGGCTCCGCTCCACGCACGGCCGGACATGCCAACGGCAATCGGGTAACGCAGCGCAGTGCCATCGTCGAGCGTTAGATAAAGTCGGCGCTCGCGCTTTGAAATCACGATCGTTCCGGCTGGATACGGCAACGAGGCCTGCACACGGTCGCGCGCCGCATGGGCCGATGGCGCCTGTGCAAATGCTGCGATCGTGACCACGAGACCGCAGACGAGGGAACGCATGGATAGCAACGGGATCCGCATGAACAACCTCAAAACGCTACTCAATTACGAGGCAGGTTATGCATAAATCGCG
>CAIZGQ010000270.1 GCA_903932565.1 uncultured Hyphomicrobiales bacterium | reverse complement strand
GCTGGCGCTGACGACGAGTGTTGGGGAGTAGGGTTGCAGCTCTATCCCTCTCCCTCGGGAGAGGGTGGTCGGCGGATGCCGACCGGGTGAGGGTAGAAGCCTCAACCCCTGACCCTCATCCGTCACGCTCCGCGTGCCACCTTCTCCCAAGGGAGAAGGTTAGCACTGATAGGTTGTAAGGCTCGATCCCTCACTCGCCCGCGAGCACCATGTCATCGCGGTGGACGAGCCAGGCCTGACCCGGCATGCCCAAAATAGCCTCGATTTCACGGGTGTTTATGCCGATCAGTTGCGCGGCCTCGCCCGCATCATAGGCCACCAGCCCGCGTCCGATCTCAGCCCCGCCCGCACTGCGCAGCACCACACAATCGCCGCGCGCAAAGGCACCTTCGACGCGCGTGACACCGGCGGGCAACAAGCTTGCCCCACCCATCAGCGCCTTGGCGGCGCCATCGTCCACGTGGATGGTGCCACGCGCTTCCAGCGAGCCCGCAATCCATTTCTTGCGGGCGGTGACAGGATTGGATGGCGTCAAAAACCACGTGCAGCGGCCACCATCCGCCACGCGTTGCACGGGATGTTCGACGCGCCCATCGGCGATCACCATATGCGTGCCGCCGGTTGTCGCGATTTTCGCCGCCTCGATCTTGGTCTGCATGCCGCCGCGCGAGAATTCTGACGCAGCGCCGCCCGCCATCGATTCAATCTCGAAGGTGACGCGCGGCACCACCTGCACCAGCTCGGCCTTCGGGTCGAGATGCGGTGGTGCGGTGTAAAGTCCATCCACATCCGACAGCAGGATCAGGCAATCGGCGCTCGCCATCGTGGCGACGCGCGCCGCCAAACGGTCGTTGTCGCCGTAGCGGATTTCAGACGTCGCCACTGTGTCGTTTTCATTGATGACGGGCACGGCGCGCATGTCGAGCAGACGCCCGATGGTCTCGCGCGCGTTGAGATAGCGCTGGCGCTCTTCTGTGTCGTTGAGGGTGACGAGAATCTGGCCCGCTGTGATTCCACGCGCACCCAGCACTTCGGACCAGCTTCGCGCGAGAGCAATTTGGCCCACGGCGGCGGCCGCCTGACTGTCGGCAAGTTTCAATGGTCCGCGCGGCAGCTTGAGCACAGTGCGCCCCAGCGCGATGGAGCCGGAGGACACGACGAGGACGTCTTTGCCCGCCGCGTGCAGGCTGGCCAAATCATCTGCCAAAGCCTCCAGCCAGGCGCGCTTCAACTCGCCCTTGGTCTGGTCGACAAGCAGCGACGAGCCAACCTTGACGACAATGCGCCGAAAGGTGGCAAGCGACGGTGTGGGGATTGCGGCAGTCGGAGTTGATGTGGATGTCACAGGCGCCAGGCAGGCTCGATATCAGTGCGGGAGAGCGCCTCATCCTTGAACAGCAACGGGACGACGGCAACCCTTGCCACGGCATAGGACAAACAGGGCCCAAGATTCAATTGTTTCAAGTGCTGATGCCCGGCTTGAGGTGCCTCCAGCGATATGTGTGCGGAGACATCGGGACCCATCGGACGCAGGCGTTCCATCAAACGGCTGCCGCTGGAAATTGTTTCTGCGGGCAGGCGCGATGCGATCATCGACAGGCTGGGCACGGTCGCAGCATCATCGATCTGCGCTGCACAGAGCTCCGCAAAGGCAAGATGTGCCGACGAAATGGCCACCGTTTCTACATTTCGCCACGAGAAAACCGCTTCCAGCGCGTCGACCAGCCGAGGCTTGCCGCTCTGGCGCACCATCCACACGGCTTCAAGCCGGGTCGTGGCGGCAACAAGGCAATCATTCTCCGCCATCATCCGGGCAAACCATGGCGCTTCCGGCTCGTTCAGAAGAATGACCCGGAGCGCCGAGGCATCAAGGGCGATCATGCCGAAGCGCCGGTTGGGTCGTTTGCGTGAGGGCGGGGGCTGGGAGGGCTGCCGGATGCGCCTCCTCGACAGCGGCCAAGAGTGCAAGGCGATTTCGGTCGGCTTCGGACGGCGTCACCTTGAGGCTGGGGATCCGGCGACGGCCGCGAAATTCCCGTAAGGCCATCTCCACAACCTGCGTCACACTCATGCCGGTTTCGGCCGCCAGCGCAGCCGCCAGGGCGCGGGCTTCATCGGACCGAATATTCAGCTGTTTGCGGGGGCTAGCAGGCATGGGCAAGGTGCTAGCAAGGCAGGCTGGGCCGAAGCTGGCGAAAACGCCAATTGCTAGCGGCTCACGATGCGGTCGCGAGCACACGCAGCGTGAATACAGGACCGACCGATCCTTCGAAGGCTAGCAACGCCGCCTTGACTGCTAGCCATCCATGGTGCGTGCGAAGCGCGCCTGCTAGCAGGCCATGCACTCGAAGCTAGCGTCTCAGCTTGCGCCGCGCAGCGCGGGTTGCCAGCCTTCTGGCGGCGGCTCCTCGGCCTCTTCCAGCCGGGCGCCGTCGATCTTGCCTGCGATGGCGCGCAGCGAATCCCGAACACCAATGTTCGACGGCGCAGAGAGCTGCAGCGGATTGCGCAGCTTCTCGCCCTCTTCGCGCGGCGGACCATAGGTCTTCATGGCGCGCTTCAATCGCTCGGTCTGGGTCTTGATCATTTCCGGATCGACCGTGTCGATCTTCGACAGAGCGACGATCTCCGGCTTCTCCGCCAGACCCTCGCCGTAAGCCTCAAGCTCCTTGCGAATGGTCTTGTAAGCCTGGCCCGCATGTTCGTTGCCAGCATCCACCAGATGCAGAAGAACGCGGCAGCGCTCGACGTGGCCCAAAAACCTGTCGCCAAGGCCCATGCCTTCGTGCGCGCCTTCAATCAGGCCCGGAATGTCGGCGAGCACGAACTCACGATCATCCGCGCGCACGACGCCAAGGCCGGGGTGCAGCGTGGTGAAGGGATAATCGGCGATCTTGGGTTTTGCCGCGGTGACGGTCGCCAGAAACGTCGATTTACCGGCATTGGGCAGCCCGACGAGACCGGCGTCGGCAATGAGTTTCAACCGCAGCCAGATCCAGCGCTCATCGCCCGGCAGGCCGGGGTTGGCGCGGCGCGGCGCGCGATTGGTGGACGTGGCGAAATGCGCATTGCCAAAGCCGCCATTGCCGCCATGGGCAATGGTGATGCGCTCGCCGACTTCCACGAGATCGCAGATCAGCGTTTCATTGTCTTCTTCGAAAATCTGCGTGCCCACGGGAACCTTCAGCACCACGTCAGCGCCCTTGGCGCCGTTGCGGTTCTTGCCCATGCCATGGACGCCGATCTTGGCCTTGAAATGCTGCTGGTAGCGATAATCGATCAGCGTGTTGAGACCATCGACACACTCGACGATCACATCGCCGCCGCGACCACCATCGCCGCCATTCGGGCCGCCAAATTCGATGAACTTCTCACGCCGAAACGAGACAGCACCTGCGCCGCCATCGCCCGACCGAATGAAGATCTTGGCCTGATCCAGAAATTTCATGACTTACTCGATACGTCAAAAGCGGCGGATGCAGGGCGCTATTTGCCCGCCCGCCGGATGGTAAGGTCAGCCACGCCAACCGTCAGGAAGAGATAGGACACTTCCGTCTTGCTGATGATGAGATCGGGACTCTTGATCTCATAGGCTTCGTTGAACTTGAGGTCCCATGTCTTGCCGTCTTTCAGGACGTGCGCCTTGTAGGACATCTTCACATTGCTGCCGTTTTGGCTGACACGGGCCTCGCCGATCACGTCCGACCGGCGGCCGATCCATTCCCCGGCTGACGCCTTGGTGAAGACCCAAACCTTGTGCTGCTTCTCGCCATCCGAAAACGCCGTGTCCTCGACGAGCGTCAGCTTGTCGCCCTCCAGCGTGCCCAGAATATCGAGCTTGATGCCGCGTTTGGCACCCGACGAATGGTCGACAAACACGCCGTCGCCCACAAACTTGCCGGTCAGCATCTTGGCAATGCCATCGGGCTCGACCGGTGTCGCGGCGGCGCTCGCAGGGCCTGCAATTGCCGTCTCCGACACAAGGCCAACGGCGCCAGCCAACAGCAGTTGAAGGCTGACAGCGGCGCTCAAAAACCCTGCACTCAAAAGACCAGTCAATCGTGCCATGCGTGAAGCTCCTGCGGTGGCATGTCGGATCCGATGCGCCGAGGCCGTTGTGGCCACGATTGAGATCGTCTCGGATTGAATCGCGTCTGTCATGATGCGCAATTGGTTTATCGCGCAGATGACACTTTGAGCGCAGATGACAGATTGACGAAAGGGCCAACCAAGCCTGATCGGAAGGCTGTGGATGGCGCGCCGGTCCCGGCTGATTGCAGGGTGCCTCTGGCAAAAGCGGGCTGGATCAACAGCCAAAATGCAGAAGCGGGGACATGGCAAACCACATCCCCGCTTGAAACGATGCGTCAAAGAGAAAGGCGGGGTTTGCCCGGCTTATTCAGCTGCCTGCGCAACGGGTGGGGCCACCACGTTCACGTAAGCGCGGCCGTTGCCCTTCGTCACAAACAGCACCACACCGTCCGCCTTGGCGAACAGGGTGTGATCGACACCGATGCCGACATTCGTGCCGGGGTGCCACTTGGTGCCACGCTGGCGAATGAGAATGTTGCCGCTGATGACGCTCTGGCCACCAAACTTCTTCACGCCAAGACGACGGCCGGCGGAGTCGCGGCCGTTGCGGGATGAGCCGCCTGCCTTTTTATGAGCCATGAGTACGCTCCTTGAAATTCTGCCCCGGACCGCGTTGTGCGTCTGCGGGGCGATGAGATCAAAGCCGGGTCAGAAACCCGGCGAATTGGTTCGTGCGCCGTGTCAGGCGGCCGGGGCTGCTTCGGCTTTCGCCGGTGCGGCCAGCTTCTTGCCACCCAGGGTGATGCCGGTGATCTTCACCAGTGTCAGGTCCTGACGGTGACCGCGCTTGCGCTTGGAGTGCTTGCGGCGACGCTTCTTGAACGCGATGACCTTCGGGCCGCGATCGTGGTCAATGATATGACCCTCAACCGTGGCATTGGCGACCAGCGGCGCACCCACATGGGTGGCGTCGGTGTCAACGACCATCAGAACGTCACTGAATGTGACAACATCGCCGGGGTTTCCCACCAGCGTCATAACCGTAATTTCGTCCTCGGCAGCAACGCGGTACTGTTTGCCGCCGGTCTTGATAACTGCGAACATCGTTTTTCCCTGTGTTCGATCTGACCTGTCGCAAGCGACGGCCAGCTTCTTTGCAGTGTGACCAGCATGATTTCCTGAGCGGGGCTCGATCCATGCGCGAGCGCACGGACGCGAGGAGACCCGCGCCGGAAGTTGCGGTTTAAAAGGCCTGCCGAGCTAAAAGTCAAGGGTTGGGGATGATCTTGGGGGTGCTGGAACCCTCATCCGTCACGCTCCGCGTGCCACCTTCTCCCAAGGGAGAAGGTTTGCCGCAGCCCTCACCCTCTCCTGCGGGAGCGGGTGGCGCGTTCCGCGCCGGGTGAGGGTTTTTGAACGCT
>CAIZGQ010000269.1 GCA_903932565.1 uncultured Hyphomicrobiales bacterium | reverse complement strand
GCTGATCACGTTGGTGAACTCGATGGAATTGCCGCCACGAACCTCCGATTGACGCTCGCGGAAATTCATTTGTTTCGGATTGAAGGGAGCAAAATTGTCGAAAATTACGTTGGCGCGCTCAACCCTCTGCAATGGGAAATGATTTACTCAGACGGCATAAAGAAGGCGGTGCTCTCATGAACCATGATGGTGGAACGGACGCCTTTCGAACCGTTGAGGTCGTCGCAACGTGGCCCAAAGGAAGCTTTGCGGAAAGCGTTGCGGTTGATGCAAAAGGTCTAATTTATGTCAGCCTTCACACTGATCAAGCCGTAGTGTGCGTTGATCCGATGACTGGCACCAAAAGCCCATTTGCCAAATTTGATCGGCCTTCAACCGGGTTGGCTTTCGCTGCCGATGGCGCGCTCATCGTGAGTGGTGGCACACCCGGATTAGCGCCCGGCGTCGTTTGGCGCGTTGATAAAAATGGCGATGTTTGCCTTCTCGCCGAGATCGCGGATGCAGCGTTCCTGAATGGAATGACACCGCTGGGCGACCGCATGCTCATCGCAGAGTCACTTGGCGCGACTATATATGCGATCGATCCCCTCAGTGGCGCAGTCGAACATTGGCTGACCGACCCAATACTTGGCACCAGGGATAGTGCTTCGGGTCCTGGCGCCAATGGAATCAAAATTTTTAATGGCGCAGCCACGATTTCTATCACAGGCGAAGATCGCATTGTCCGCGTGCCGATCACGACAGGCAAGGCTGGCACTCCGGAGATCATTGCCGATCAGCTGCGCGCCGATGATTTTGCGTTCGACGATCGAGGGGCGCTCTATATCGCGACACACCCTGCCCATTCATTGCTTCGGCTCGATCCTGACGGGACACGCACGACATTAGCCCGTGCCCAACATGGAATGACCGGATCGACTGCCGTCGCGTTTGGCCGCACCGAGGCTGATCAGACTTGTGTCTATGTAACAACGACCGGTGGGACTTGGACGTTACCCGAGGACCAGATGGAAGTCGCCAAGTTGCTCCGGATAGATGTCAGCCGATCTGGCCATGCGCTTCTTGGGAGGGGCTGATGACCGATCAGCCAACTATCGTGTCGAATGCGTCGTCCCCCGCAGAGACAGTAGTCCCAGGGCTTCTCCATCCGCTGAACTATCCAAGCTTTGCTCTGATTGCAGGCGCAACCCTGGTCAGTAGTATTGGGGTTTGGATGCGCGACACGACATCAGCCTGGACGGTCGCGAGCAGCGCGCATGGATCTGCAAGTGTTGCACTTGTGCAGGCGGCAACTGCTTTGCCAACATTTCTGTTGGCACTACCAGCTGGCGTTCTTGCTGATCATTATGACCGTCGCCGCATCTTGATTTTGTGTCAGCTGGCACTCGCCATTGCGGGAGCGACGCTCGCGGCGTTGAGCTATTTTCAAATGCTCGACGTTGGCATGATCATTAGCATTGCATTCTTTGCTGGATGTGCGGCAGCCCTTTCGGCACCAGCCTTCCAGTCCATCGTCCCCTCTCTCGTCCCGGTCGAAGATATCCGGCCAGCAGTGGCGCTGAGCAGCGTGAGCTTCAATATCGCCCGTGTCATTGGGCCAAGCATCGGCGGCGTGTTACTTGCAACTGCTGGTGCATCGATGGCTTATGTCTTTAATGCCGTTGCCGATCTCATCACAATTGGCGCACTTTTGGCACTGCCACGTGATGTCTGTCCCAATCGGCTGCAACGGCGGTTTTCATTTCAAGCGGAACTCCATCAAGGGTTCGTCTACGTTGTACAAAGCCCTCCCTTTCGGCGTCTGCTGGCGCGCGCAGCGGCACTTTATATTTGTGCAGCGTGTTATCTTGCTCTGACGCCAGCCATTGCCCACGACGCACTTGGGAAAGACCCTGTCATTTATGGCGTGTTGCTTTCGGCAATCGGTATTGGGTCGCTGATCGGAGCCGTCGTACTATCAACAGCCAAGAAGCGCGGCGTCGCAGATGATAGTCTTTTAATTGCCTGTTCCGCGACTGGTGCAATCGCTCTTACATTACTTGCTCTCGCGCATGAGCCGACGATGGCGAGTTTCGCGCTTGCCCTTGCTGGTGGCACGACGTTGATTCAATTGGCGACCTTCAATGCAACGGCGCAATTGCTACTGCCAGACAATATCCGAGGACGCGGCCTCTCGATCTACATGGCGGCAACGTTCGGCTGTATGGCAATCGGGAGCCTTTTATGGGGGGCAATATCAGAAGCACTTTCAATTGATATCGCTCTGATACTGGCCGCCATCGGCTTTGCTCTTGCTGCAATTGGCGGTCGATATTTGCCAATTGTCACATCACAATTCGGCGCCCTCCAATCAGGAGGGCAGTCATGACCCTACTTGCTGCGACACAAATGAGCGGAATCGACGTCCCCCTCCCGCCGTTTTCAAAACTGCAGCGAGCGTCGAAGACACGGCCAACCAGGCTCCCGGCCGTGTCTTCGACATTTTTAATCCGCAAGACAGCAACGAGTGTACGCCCGGCCTGTCAGTGCTTGGGATTGTTTACCGAGCAAACAGATCACGATTTATCTCAATGTTCCGGAGTTTATCATGACCCACTATAAGGATCTTCGGTCTTATTTGAATGCGCTCGAAGCGATTGGGGAAATCCAGCGGGTTCAACGTGCCGTTGCTCTTGATCTTGAAATTGGAGCAATCACCCGGCGCGCAAGTGAAACGGGCCAAGCTGCACCCTTATTCGAAAACATCCCAGAGCGCCCTGGCATGCGCGTACTCGGCGCGCCAGGTGGCGTCTCATCGAAGCCCGGACAGTGGCTCGCGCGGATCGCTCTTGCTGTCGGCTTGCCAGCATCTGCCACAGGCCGCGAGATCGCGGACGCTTTTGCCACGGCGCGGGCGCGTCCGCAGATCCCACCACGACAGGTCGAAACGGGTCCCTGCAAAGAGAATATCCATATCGGCGACTCTGTAAATATACTTGAGCTGCCGGCCCCGTTGCTACACGACGGCGATGGCGGGCGCTATCTTAATACGTTTGGCATCATTTGTTGCGAGACACCAGACAAGTCCTGGCGCAGTTGGTCGATCGCACGAATTATGGTTGTCGACGGCAAGAGGCTAGCTGGCATTGTTGCGCCCAACCAACATGTCGGCATGGTCCGCAAGACTTGGTCTGACATCGGTAAGGACATGCCTTTCGCACTGGCCCTCGGGGGTCAGCCGGTACTGCCATACGTGGGCGGTATGCCCCTGCCCGAGTTTGTCAACGAAGTTGACTATGCTGGTGCCATTACCGGTGAGCCGATCGAGGTCGTAAAGGCTGAGACGGTTGACGTCATGGTGCCGGCATCCTCTGAAATTATTGTCGAGGGTTATCTCTCGCGAACAGAAACGTCGCCTGAGGGACCGATGGGCGAATATGCGGGCTACCTCTGGGAAGGCCCGCCGAGTCCCAAGCCTGTTTACAATGTGACCGCGATTACGCACCGCAACAATCCTATCCTACCGATCTCAGTTGCAGGAGAACCACCGGAAGAGAACCACACCGCCTGGGGCATCCCGAATGCAGGTGAGATCGTCTATCAACTGCAGGCCGCAGGCTTCCCGGTTGCAAGCGCCTGGTCCCCCTTCGAGAGCGCAAACCATTGGTTTGTGATCGCGATTGAACACGATTGGCGAACAAAGACCGGTCTACGTTCTGGTGAACTTTGCAGACGCATTGCCGACATTCTGTTCGATAAAAAAGCCGGAATGGGCACGCCGAAATATATTGTTGTCAATGCCGATATTGACATCACCGATATACGTGAAGTGGTCTGGGCCTTTGCCACGCGCAATCATCCAGGCAGCCAAGGTGAACTTGTCTATAATGACGAGAACACCAATCCACTCGTGGCCTATATTGACAACGCAGAGAAGGCCGCGCTGAGGACGACAAAAGTCATCTACAACTGCCTCGATCCTGAACACTTGAACGGCAAGCTCCCGAAGCGTTCCTCATTTCGCTTTATCTATCCGCAGGAGTTGCAAAACCAGGTTATGCGCGACTGGAGTGCATATGGGTACAAGGGTGAACCCGACCGCGTTCAAGGGAGCGGAGGATGAGCCGCTTCGTTGATACCCCAGGTCTTTTCGCCGACTTCTACAACGCGAATAATGCATCAGCTGCCGCTGCATTGGTAGAGGAGCGCGTTGCGGCTGCTTTCATCGACCATGCACCGATCTTTGGCGCCTTGCCCGACAAAGCTGGATTTATAAAAGCAGTCTCTGTGATGAACCAAGCATTTCGCCAGGATTACCAGGTTGAACGAATCGTCTCAGAGGGCGCGATGCGCGTGGCGATCTGGCGCTCGCATGCAACTCATATTGGACCGATCCTAGGAGTTGCTCCAACAGGTAAGTCCATCACAGTGACCGGCATAACTGCATATGAAATCAGTGACGGCTTAATTACAGCGCATTGGGAGCAGTTCGATGCACTCACAATCCTGACTGCACTGGGAATCATTCCGTCTGTTGGGTAACGAGGAGAGATGTCATGAACATAGGCATTATCGGCGCCGGCAATATCGGCGCAACACTGGGACGGCATTGGATTGAGGCTGGGCATTTTGTCCGCTTCGGCGTGCGCGATCTTGCACGTGTAAAACCACTTCTGACGGAACTCGGCGCGAGCGCAAGCGTGAGTTCGGCACGTGACGCAGCACAATTCGGTGAAGTTTTGGTCTTTGCCGGGCCTTACGGCGCTTGGCCAGACTTTGCAACCGAAGCGAAGGATATTCTACGTGGTAAGGTGGTCGCAGACGCCGCTAACCCTTATGCCCAGCGAGATGGTGCGATCGTCGAGGCTGTTGCAAAGTCCGGATACGGGTCGGGTAAATATACGGCAAGCCTGTTGCCAGACTCACATGTCGTCAAGGCATTCAATACGATCTATTGGGTTGACCTTCGCGACAAGGCCTATCAACCGCGCGAATTGCTCGCCATGCCGATCGCAGGCGACGACACGTCAGCGCTTACAACAATCAGTGCCCTCGCGAGCGATGCTGGGTTCGAGCCGGTGATTGTGGGCGGTCTCGACAAATCGGCGTTTCTTGATGCGGATAGCCCGATCTACGCAAAATCCTTCACCGCGGCTGAGGTGCGTAAAGCATTACGCCTGCCGCACACAAACGGAGACAAAGCATGAAGATTGGTATCATTGGCGCAGGTAACGTTGGTACTGGGATCGGCAAGCATCTCGCAGCCAAAGGTCACGACATCTTGGTGAGCTTTGCCAGGTCGGCAGACAAGGTAGCCGAAGCGGCAGTCATGATTGGTGGCGGTGCCAAATCGGGCACCCCAAAAGAAGCGGCGCTCCATGGCGAAGTTGTGATTGTGGCGACTCCCTGGGGCGTGACGGTCGAGGCACTGGGCCCGCTTGCCGATGCCCTCGCAGGAAAAGTCGTCTGGGACACGACAAACCCATTCAAACCAACGATGGACGAACTGATTATCGGCACGAGCACCTCAGCCGGCGAGGAGATTGCCAAAATTTTGCCGCGCGCGCAGGTCGTTAAAGCAGTGCCGCCTTTTGCAGAGTTGCTACATTCACCATCAATGCTGATTGGCGGTCACAAGCCAGGCGTATTCGTTTGCGGTGATGACAACGCAGCAAGGGCAACAATCATAAAACTCGTTGGGGATATAGACGCCGATGCAGTGGATGCTGGTCCGTTGAAATTAGCCCGCTTCACAGAACCTCTCGGAATGCTCGTCACCAATCTTGCCTATGTCCAGGGACTGGGCGCGCGGATTGGCGCGATGCTTATTCGCGAGCCGGGTTGAAGCTTATCGACTACTGATCCATCGAGGTCTTCAAATGACAAGAAATACGCTCTCAGAAAATGTCCGAAGCAAGTCAGCAGCCCTTCTGAACGCTCACTTAGCAGCCGCGATCGACCTCCATGCGCAGGTCAAGCACGCACATTGGAATGTGCGCGGCGGGCAATTCATAGGTCTGCATGAACTCTTCGATAGTATTGCCAACGAGGTCGAAGAATGGAGCGATTTGCTGGCAGAGCGAGCCAGCGCCCTGGGCGGCGTTGCCGAAGGCACCATTCAGACTGCGATAAAACGGACCCATCTGCCTCGCTATATACCATCACGAGACCCGGGCAAAACGCATCTCGCAGCACTGGCCAGTGCCCTAGCCGCCTTTGGTGGCGAGGCACGCACATCGATTGACGAGTCAGCTTCTTACGGCGATCCAGTGACTTCGGATGTCTTAACTGAAGTGGTCCGTGCCTCTGATCAGGCGCTTTGGAAAATTGAATCTCATCTAGAACCATCTTGAGTCATGCCCTTGGTATTATCCAACGGAACAAAAACTAAGCCTCACAATCCGAGTTCAAAAGTCCTCTCAAATTTCTTCGAAAATCAG
>CAIZGQ010000268.1 GCA_903932565.1 uncultured Hyphomicrobiales bacterium | reverse complement strand
TTGAGACTGGTGGAGGCGCCTGCGTCTTCGATGATGCCCACGCTCTCGTATCCGGGAACCAGCGGATAACCCATGCCGGGGAAAGCGGGCATGCGGCCGGAATACAGCAGGCGTTCTGTGCCTGTGCTGATGCCGGACCATGTGGTGCGAACAACGACATCATCCGCCTCGGGAGGCGTCAGGGGCAAGCGCGAGAGCGACAAATGCTCCGGCTTCTCCAGAATGATGGCGAGCGCATCCAACATGATGGCTGTTTCCTCCGCAGGAGCCCGTGATAGGGCTCTCTCACTGCAGTCGTCAGAGTATCCTGACAAACAAAAACGTCAACTAAAAGTTACAGTTTTTGTCCGGTCATGAGGCATGTCAGCAGGGGACGGCGCGTCTTGAGCTGCCGAATGCCGCTGAAGCCTGCCTTGGCAAGAAGGTTTGTGAGCTCGTCCGGCGTCCGAGCGCGACCGCGACCCATGGCAAGGAGATAAAATCCGAAATAGGCGTCGGCCATGGCCTCCGTGCCAGCGATTCCTGACATCGGCTCCGCCACCAGCAGCGTCCCGCCATTGGGCAACGCGTCATAGGTTGCGCGCAGCAGCACGCGGACCGATTCGTCGTCATGGTCGTGGACGATCCGCACCAGCGATATGATGTCGGCGATGGGCGGCAGCGATCCGGTGAGGAAGTTTCCCCCTAGCGCCTGGGCCCGCTGCGACAGGCCAAGCCGTGCGAATTTCGCCTTGGCGCGCGCGGCGACCGGCGGCAAGTCATAGAGTATGAGCGGCAGCGTCGGCACATTGGCAGCAACGCTGGTCAAAAACGTCCCCTCCCCGCCGCCCACATCCATGAGGCAGCGATGCTGGGCAAACGGGTAGGCTTCCAGGATGTCTTCGGCCACCAGCACCTGCGAGGCTGACATCAGCTCGCTATAGGGCGCGAACGCCTCGCCCGGCACGGCATCGGACGCGCCCGTCTTGGCCTTGGGGACGTTCGCCGCATAGGGCCAGAAGCCCGCGAGTGAGGGCGTCGTCTGCCCACGCAACAGCGCCACTGGATCGCGCAAATCATCATAGAGAAGGTGATGATGCTCGACGAACGGGGCGATTCCCGCGTTGCCGCGCATGGCGGCGCCCAGATCATCCAGCGCGTAGCGATCCCCCGCCAATGCCTGCACCAGCTTCAACGAGGCCGCGGCTTTTAACAGACGCCTGGCCGCATCGGGCGCGAGGTTCATGCGGCGCGCCAGCTCGGCGACGGGCAAGGGACCCTGGCTCAAATGATCAAACAGCTTCAGCTGGATCGCGGCTAGCAGCACCTGCGAATAAACAAAGCCCGCACATAGATCGAACAGGGCCGAGGCACGACGCCGCGCAATTCCACGGGTCAGCGGAAAGCCCGCCGCCCAACGCTGGAAGCGTGGATTGGCGATCAGCTCGTTCTTGAAGGCGATAAACCGCTCATGCAGGCGATTGCGCCACGACAAGCTCAGGGGCTTGGGAAGAGGCATTTTAGCAGCCTCCCCTTTGCGCCGTTGCGGCCCGGTGTCCCGCGCCGGCCCGGCCAAGTCTTAGGCCGCGGCCTGCGCCAATTGCTTGGGGAAGAAAGCGCGGGTCTGCGCCTTGATGAGGGCCTGCAACTCCGCCTGCCCGGGGCAGACGGGGATGGAGTCGATGGCGCCTTTCACCAGCGATTCCAGTCGCGCCTTGGCACCGCCAATGCCCAGCTGCGCCGCTGCATTCGGCCGATGCCGCGCGGCATCCTGCCCGATTGGTTTGCCGAGTTCTTCCGCGTCGCACAGGATATCGCGCAGATCATCGGCCACCTGATAAGCCTCACCGAGCTTGGCTCCCAGCACGCCCCAGATCGCCGGGTCGGCGCCCGACGCCGCAGCACCGGCTGCCGTGGCTGCAACAAACAGAGCGCCTGTCTTGGCACGTTGGTAATCGGTCAGCGAGACTGCCGATTCGCTCTCCCACGCCTGCCCGGCAACAATGCCGTTGGGCGAGCCCACAGCGGACGCAATTGTCGAGAGAAGCGTCACCAATCTCGACGGGTTCTGTGTGATGCCCCGGGCCAGCGTCTCGAAGGCCAGAACGATCAGCGCGTCACCACTCAGCACGGCGAGCGGTGCGCCATATTCCACATGCACGGAGGCCTTGCCACGTCGCAGATCCGCATTGTCAAAGCACGGCAAATCGTCATGAACCAGCGAGGCGCAGTGCAGCAGCTCGATGGCAGCGGCGGCGGCATTGGCAGCCTGCGGGTCCGTGTCGCCGCAGGCCATGGCCACCGCGAGGCAGAGCTGCGGGCGAATGCGATGCCCGCCGGGAAACACCGAATAACGCAGAGCCGAAGCCAACAAAGGCGGCGCGCCGGGGCCCTCTGCGTGGCGGATTGCTTCATCCAGGCTCTGCTCGATGCGTGCCGATAGGGACATAACCGCCTCCACCAAGTATTATCGTGTTCACAAGAGGCTACCCGGAAGTGTCAACTTCAGAAGTCTCTCGTCTGTCTATAAATGTTGACACACTCTTTCGCGGGGATCAATGGTCTAATCCCCGAGGGCACAGTTTGAGGATCGCGGGTGACTGAGCGTCGGGTCGTGGTGATTGGGGCGGGTGTTGGTGGCTTGAGTGCCGCCATCCGGCTTGCTGCCCAAGGCGTTCGCGTCACGCTGATCGAGGCTGCTGCTACACCCGGCGGCAAGATGCGGGAGGTGGAGCACTGCGCGGCGCGCATCGACGCTGGCCCGACTATCCTCACCATGCGCCACGTGTTTGAGGACCTGTTTCACCAGGCGGGCGAAACACTCGCTGATCATGTGACGTTGACACCGCTGAAGATTTTGGCCCGCCACGCCTGGGATGATCGCCAGCGCCTCGATCTTTATGCAGACCGTCAACAAAGCGCCGACGCCATTGGCGCTTTCGCGGGGGCCGACGCCGCGCGCGGCTATCTCGACTTCTGCCAGCGTGCGGGCCAGATTTACAAAACGCTGTCAGCACCATTCATCGAGGCCAGCCGCCCCAATCTCGTGTCTCTCATCAGCCGCATCGGCTTTGCCAATGTGAGCGATATTCGCCGCATCACGCCTTATCAATCCCTATGGAATGCACTCGCCACGCATTTCAAAGACCCACGCCTGCATCAATTGTTTGGCCGTTACGCCACCTATTGCGGCTCGTCGCCCTTCAGTGCGCCGGCCACGCTCATGCTGGTGGCCCATGTGGAGCAGGACGGCGTGTGGTCGGTTGACGGCGGCATGTACCAGTTGACCCGCGCGCTGGCGGCTCTGGCAGAAAAGCTCGGCGTCGACATTCAATACGACACCCGCGTCGACCGCATCCTTGTCACCGCGGGCCGCGCGTCCGGCGTGATCACTGACAGCGGCGCACGGTTCGCAGCGGATGCAATTGTCTGCAATGGGGATGTTTCCAGCTTTGCAGAAGAGCTTTTTGGATCGGAGCTCGCAAATGCAGTGCGTGCCACGCCGCCCAAAGGCCGCTCCCTGTCGGCCATCACATGGGGGCTCACCACACGAACCTCGGGTTTTCCCCTGACGCGGCACAATGTCTTTTTCAGCAATGCGTACAAATCCGAATTCGATGATATTTTTAAAAACGCGCGATTGCCGCGCTCGCCCACAGTCTATGTCTGCGCGCAGAACCGGCTGGATGAGCAACTCGCGGACAATAAAGCAGATCGCTTGCTCGTTCTCGTCAACGCGCCCGCCACGAGTGAATCCGATGCAAAGGACGAAGCCCTGTCCATCGCGGAGATTGAGAGATGCCAAGCCGCAACACTCCGCCTGCTGAACCATTGCGGGTTAAGCCTCGACCAGCCGCTGGAAAGTGCGCATCGCACCAGCCCGCGGGATTTTGCAGCGCTGTTTCCAGCCAGCGGCGGGGCACTCTACGGCCGGGCCTCGCACGGATGGA
>CAIZGQ010000267.1 GCA_903932565.1 uncultured Hyphomicrobiales bacterium | reverse complement strand
TCCTTCAGGGTCCACAACAGCAAAGCGGATGCCCCTGAGGCCCACAAAAAAAGTGCGAGATGCGCAAGATCACCGCGCTCAATGACGGATTGTGTCACGTCAGTCATCGCGGCCTCCGGGAATACGATGTTATAGCAGGCTAGCTTATTTTGAATCGGCAGGCTTCATGTCAGGATACCGATCAAATAGCGGCATTATACCTTCAACTCGAATTCGCTCCCGCAAATTATCAACGAGAAACTTGACAGCTTCGAACTCGTCTTTTTGCAAGGTCGGCCGAAATGTCTCAAGCTGGTTGGCTAGTTCCATCCTCTGCTTTTCAAACAAAGCAAGAAGCGTCTCCGCCGTTGGTTGTGACATGAACTTCAGGGGATCCATCAAGTTACCTTGTCGAAATAAGCAGCGACGTCGTCAACCGAGGTTGATACCCTTCATCTCGTCTGGCGTAATCTCAGGATACAGTTTCAGGATCGGCGTCATCCCCCGCCAGAAATGCTCGACCATGACGTATGCGATAAGTAATTTTGCCTCGCGATATTCGTCATCTTCCAACTCGCCAAGAAAAGTCCAGATTTGCGAATTCAGTTCCGCACTGTGCTTCTTGAAAAGAGCTAGGAGAATTTCTGCGGTTGGCCTCGAGATGGGTGTTAGTCGTTCCATACAGCCCCCCGGACCTCATTGAGAACCTTATTGGAAGTGAATTCGCATCACCCGGCAAGCGACATAATCTAGAATTTCAAAAAACGGGCACGCTGCCCAAGGATGACTGTCATTGACGTGGCAGGGTCTCTTTGGACCGTTCCGTGAAACGGAAAATGGCTAGAAAAGACTGTTCCACCATAAAAGTTGTCGATATCTGATTGATCATCAAATATGGACGGAAATCGCCGTAATAAAGCGCGGGGGGTCCGAGACGGCAATCATTCCCTTAGCTTTATCGACATCGAATTCAATCGCATACCCAGGCAATTTGAATTTCGATACCGCATGTCTCGGGTTTGGAAAATTGCAAGTCTTCATCAAATTTTCCTCTAATTGTGCATCTTGAAATAACGCGTAAATATCTGTTCGCTTCCCGACCATGCAAACCAAACTGAATGGGATGCCAAAATGTCCAGGCTGCGTGTGATCAATCGCAAAACTGCCATCTTTAAAAATTTGTGTCCGGCCTGTTGACCGGTCAATGCCAAGCCCTTTTGCGATGCCATCGGGCGTCATGGATTTGGGATCGCAAACCAGTCCGGCCAGGACGGTTAGAAACTTCTCCAAGTCAAACATTCTTACATGCCCAAAACAGACAATTTTTCTAACTTTATTTGAGCAATTTTTTAAAATAAAGGGCTTAGAATTTCTGAATACTCATTCGAACGAATGTTTTTGCTCGCCCAACGACTAAGATCCCGGGATAACAACTTGGCTCGTGCAACATCTTGCGGCGAGAACCCTGCAACGTCGTATCACCCGCCAAAATCAATGCCACTTTCTGCATCCTTGCTGGCCATCACAGCCGCCACTGGCATCGGGCCGTAACCCACAGCCTCGCGTTTTTCGTCCTGCGTCAGGAAATCGGCAGCGCCAATGCGTGCCCATTCCTGCTGGCGCTCGGCGGAGAGCGCATCGAGGCGATCCACATCATAATCAAACCGGAACGGCCCGAAACTTTGCGACAACCAGGCCTCGATGGACTTTTGCGTTCGCGCCACAAGCGGGATCACCGTCTGGCGCCAGAAGGCGCGATTGGCCTCCTCGAAATTGGCGCGCGTGTTGTCGCCGGGCAAGCCGAGCAGCATTGGGGGCACACCAAAGGCGAGTGCAATTTCGCGCGCCGCCGCTGCACGGGCTTCAATAAAGTCCATATCTTTTGGGGTTAAGGACAGGGCCTTCCAGTCGAGCCCGCCTTCCAGCAACAGGGGCCGTCCGGCATTTTGCGGTGACGCGAAATTGTCTTCAAGCTCCGCTTTCAGTCGATCAAATTGATCTTGCGAAAGTGTTGATCCCTGCGCACCGGAATAAACCAGGGCCCCTGACGGCCGCGCCGAATTGTCCAGTAGCGCTTTGTTCCAGGCGCCAGCCGTGTTGTGAATATCGAGCGCGGTCTGCGCCGCTGACAGGGGCGCAAAGCCATAATGATCATCAAGCGGATGGCAGATTTTCAAATGCAGAATGGGCGATGGTCCTGGCCCCGCACAATCATAGCGGATCTTCTCGCCATTCAGCATGTAGTCGTAAGCGCTGGGCCATCCATTGGGGCCGGGCACGACAGCCATGCGGTCCGAGCGCAGAACATAAAGCTCGCGCACCTCACCATCGACGCTTGCCGCCTCCACATACGCATTGCCAAACAAAAGCAAATTCGTGAACAGCGATTCCAGAAACGTGATCCCGACATCGGTGGGATTGGGCCGCGCAAGAAGCGCAAGCGCTGGATGCTCCGGCTGCTCAAAGCGGCCTTCATAAGCGCGCCAGGGAATAGTCGCCGCGGACTCTGCAATGGTGCGCACGCAGCGAAACACAATGGCGTTTCGCTCATAGCCGGCGCGCGTCAGTTCCACAGAATTGCGTGGTGTCCAGCGTGCCAACCCCATGGACAGATGGGCGATGAGGGCAGCGGCGCGTGATTGTTTTGTATCGAGCGCGGTCGTTGGCGCAGGCGCGCTCACGCCCCGCAAGCGGGACAGGAAAGAAGCCATGAACATG
>CAIZGQ010000266.1 GCA_903932565.1 uncultured Hyphomicrobiales bacterium | reverse complement strand
GGAAGCCATTCGCAAGGCAACTGATGCCGCCAAGCGTGCACTGATCCGCGTGCCGCTTCGCGAAGGTCGCACCTTGCACCATGACGTGCATGGTCGTCACGGTGCGGGCCGCGTCATCCTGCGCGCTGCGCCGGCTGGTACGGGCATTATCGCCGGCGGCCCGATGCGCGCCGTGTTCGAAACGCTCGGTATGCATGACGTGGTTGCCAAGTCGCAGGGGTCTTCGAACCCCTACAACATGGTGCGCGCCACCTTCGATGCGTTGAAGCACGAAGATTCCCCGCGTTCGGTTGCGGCTCGCCGCAACATGAAGGTCTCCACGCTGCAGTCGCGTCGCCCCGGTGGTGATGCTGACGTGGCCGAAGCTTGAGGGCCGGGATCACATGGCAAAGACATCAGCAAAGCACGTGACGCTTCAGCAGACCGGCAGCTCCATCGGCCGCCCCTCTGAACAGCGCCAGACACTCGTCGGATTGCGGCTCAACAAGATTGGCCGCCAGTCCACACTCGAAGATACGCCCGCCGTTCGCGGCATGATCGCCAAGGTTGCTCACCTTGTGCGTGTCATGGAAGGCTGAGGGGGATCTCATGAAACTCAACGGCATTTCAGACAATCCGGGTTCTTCGAAAGAACGCACCCGCATCGGCCGCGGCATTGGTTCCGGCAAAGGCAAGACAGGTGGACGCGGCGGCAAGGGCCAGACGGCTCGTTCCGGCGTGCGCATCAAGGGTTTCGAAGGCGGCCAGATGCCGCTGCATCGTCGCCTTCCCAAGCGTGGCTTCAACTCGCCGTTCAAGACGGATTACAACGAGGTGAACCTGGGTCGCGTGCAGCAGGCGGTTGACGCCGGTTACCTCGACATCAGCAAGCCGGTGACGGTCGAGGTCCTCGTGGACATTGGGGTTTGCGCAAAACTTCGTGAAGGCGTGAAGATCCTCGGCAACGGGGAACTGAAGGCAAAGGTCATGTTCGAAGTTGCAGCCGCGTCAAAGACAGCGATTGCAGCCATCGAAAAGGCTGGTGGTTCGGTGAAGCTCCTCGTCGAGACAGCAGCCGCCCAGGCCTGATGATCCCGCGTCAGATGTGCGGTTTCGGCCCTGCGCCTGATGCGATTTGGATCATCGATCCCATATTTGACGGGGTGGAAGGCCAAAGGTCCTTTCGCCCCGTTTTCGATTGGTCACTATGCTTGGCAACAACCGTTGGTTTGTTGTTGGGTGCAAAGCCCCTTGATCGACGCGCGGCGCGCGTTTTCGGAGTGTTTACATGGCATCGGCAGCCGAACAGCTCGCAGCCAACATTAACTTCTCCGCCATCGGCAAAGCCGAGGAGCTGAAGAAGCGCATCTGGTTCACACTGGGAGCGCTCGTGATTTACCGGCTCGGCACTTACATCCCGCTGCCCGGTATCGATCCGGCGGCGTTTGAGGCGAACTTCACGGGCCAGCGCCAGGGCGTTCTTGAGCTGTTCAATATGTTCGCCGGTGGCGCGGTGCAGCGCATGGCGATTTTCGCGCTCAACATCATGCCGTATATTTCGGCCTCGATTATCATCCAGCTGCTGACGTCCGTCTTCCCGGCGCTTGAAGCGCTGAAGAAGGATGGGGAGGCTGGCCGCAAGGTCATCAACCAGTACACCCGCTATCTGACCGTGGTGCTCGCGGCGTTCCAGGCTTACGGCATCGCCATTGGTCTGGAAGGGCAGGCGGGTGTTGTGTCCGATCCTGGTTGGTTCTTCCGCATTTCGACCGTGCTGACGCTGATGGGTGGCACCATGTTCCTGATGTGGCTGGGTGAGCAGATCACCTCGCGCGGCATCGGCAACGGCTCGTCACTGATCATCTTCGCGGGCATTGTCGCCGCACTTCCGGCTGCGGCCATCAACACGCTGGAACTTGGTCGCCAGGGCGCCATTTCCACCGGGCTGATCTTGCTCGTGATCCTGATGTCGATCGGCGTGATCGCGTTCATTGTGTTCATGGAGCGCGCGCAGCGCCGACTGCTGATCACCTATCCAAAACGGCAGGTCGGCAATCGCGTGTATGAGGGGCAGACCTCGTTCCTGCCGCTGAAGATCAATACGGCCGGCGTCATTCCGCCGATCTTTGCCTCGTCGCTGCTGTTGCTGCCAACAACCATTGCCAACTTTGCCCAGCAGAGTGGCGGGACGGGCATTCTGGCGACCATCACGACCTATCTCGCCCATGGTCGCCCGCTCTACATGCTGGCGTATCTTGGGCTGATCGTGTTCTTCGCGTTCTTTTACACGGCGGTGGTTTTCAACCCAGTCGAGACAGCCGACAATCTGCGCAAGCACGGTGGCTTCCTGCCGGGCATCCGTCCGGGCGAACGCACAGCGCAGTTTATTGATGGCGTGCTGATGCGCATTACCGTGATTGGTGCGGCTTATCTCGCGATCATTTGTTTGTTACCCGAAATGCTCATTTCCTACGCCGCACTTCCGTTCTATTTCGGAGGAACGTCGCTGTTGATTGTTGTGAGCGTGACGATGGACACCGTGGCCCAGGTCCATGGACATCTTCAGGCGCAACAATATGAGGGCCTCGTGAAAAAGGCGAAGCTCCGGGGGAGGAAAAGATGAGACTGTTGCTGCTCGGACCGCCAGGTGCTGGCAAGGGAACTCAGGCGGCGCGTCTCGTCGAGAAGTTTGGAATTCCGCAGCTCTCCACAGGTGACATGCTGCGCGCGGCCGTGAAAGCTGGCACGCCGATTGGCTTGCAGGCGAAGGCTGTGATGGAAGCCGGGCAATTGGTCTCAGACGAGATCGTGGTCGGGATCATTGCTGGCCGCATCGAGGAACCCGATTGCGCCAAGGGGTTCATCCTTGATGGGTTTCCACGCACCGTGGCGCAGGCCGAGGCGCTCGACGCGATGCTGCGCGACAAGAAGATGGGCCTTGATTCGGTTGTCGAGTTGAAAGTCGACGACACGAAACTCCTTGCCCGCATCGAAAACCGTGCCCGCGAAACATTGGCTGCCGGTGGCACAGTCCGCGCCGATGACAATGCCGACGCCTTCAAGATCCGCCTGGACGCCTATCACCAGCAGACGGCGCCGGTGTCGAATTATTACGCGGGTCGTGGCCAGCTGAAGACCATTGATGGCATGGCCCCGGTGGAACATGTGTCCAAGGCGTTGGACGCGATTTTGGCCCATTGATTGGGTGGTGCGGCTGAGGGGCTGGAACCCTCATCCGCCCCGCATTCAGATCGGACCTGTCCGATCTGAACATTTTACGATGCGAACCCCTGCTACAGCCGGGTTCGCTGCGGGGCACCTTCTCCCAAAGGAGAAGGTTAGCAGTACTTCGACGACCCTCTCCCTTGGGAGAGGTTGGCGCGTTCCGCGCCGGGTGAGGGATTGAGAGCCGATTGTTTACCTGATCCTGTCCGATGAACTCACCAGCAGCGCCGCAACCTTCTGCGCCCGGTCCAGGTTGCCGGGCAGTCCCATCTGCACCGTTTC
>CAIZGQ010000265.1 GCA_903932565.1 uncultured Hyphomicrobiales bacterium | reverse complement strand
CATGATCGAAATTGATGCGATTGCAGCGCTAAACTGAGTTGAAGCTTTTACCTTCTTCCAATCCAGGCGCAGGGAAACTTTATCCCATCAGAGAAGCCGCCGTCCTCTGCGCCTTAGCCCCTGATGAGGCGATCGCGTGCAACACGCTGACAATCCATTGCGAACGCATCGCTGACCAGGTTCGCATTCGAAAACAGATAGATATGCTGCACTGCCAGCACGATGATGTCACTCGCGCTGGCCCGCCGATTGCTTACCCTTGTAGGCCAAGGAGATGATGTGTCCAACGTGTCCGACCTGATACTTGCGGAGCTCAAGCGGTGTCGTATTGGGCTTGCCGCCAGCCTGCCGGACGATTGGGTTGCGCCGCTCGTCAATCGCCTCGACGCAGATCGTGACATTCGCCATGTGCCCGTGGCGCGCGAGGCTGAAGCCATCGCGATCGCATCGGGCGCATTCTTCGGTGGTGTGAGATCCGTCGCTGTCATGGGTGCAACCGGGCTTCTGACCTGCACTGGCGAACTCGCGACCTTGAACCTGCGGCACCAGATCCCGGTTTTCATCATCGCGAGCCTGCGCGGTTCCATCGATGATCATCGCATCTACCAGGAGGTTCAGGGACGCCGCACGATTCCCCTGCTGCAGGCGTACGACTTTCCCTATCACATCATCAGCAAGCCCGACGCGATCAGCGACATTGGTGACGCTTATGAAATGAGCCGAATCCAAAAGCGCCCTTTCATCTTGTTCCTCGCCCGCAGCCTTATGAAAGCAAAGGACGTGTCATGAAAGCAAGGGACGCAATTGACGTGATTGCTGCTGCGCGCGGGGACGCGGTCGCCGTCTGCTCACTCGGCATGGCCGCGAATGAATGGTGGGCCGCCACCAAGTGCGAAAGCACGTTCTACATGCATGGCGCCATGGGGTTTGCCGCAAGCTTTGCCCTTGGACTAGCGCTTGCGATCCCGCAACAAACCGTCTGGCTGATCAATTCAGACGGATCGCTCTGCATGAACCTGGGTTGCCTGCTCACGGAATCGCAGCAGGCAGCGCCAAATCTTCGGCATTTTGTGATCGATAACGGCGTCTACCAAACTGTAGGGGGACTTCCGATGGTCAATCGCGCCCGCACGGATTACGCGGCCATGGCACTAGCAGCGGGCTTCCCGCACGCCCGCACTATCGACACGCGCGAGGAACTAACGGGTAGCATTCAATCGATTGCAGGGATGCCGGGCCCGTCCCTCACGGTGCTGCGCGTCGAGCCGGAAAGCGCGTTCCTCGGCACACCGCCAATGACATACGAGGGCCCCGAAATGAAATACCGCTTTGGCCGCGCCATGGAACAGAAACTCGGCATCACGGTCTTTGGTCCGCAGGGATACTGAAAGCAGGCTGACACTCAGCTTTCGGAAAGAATCCCCAGCGCCATAAAGTGTCGCCGGATCGCATCAACGCTAGCAACGAAACGCGGATCCTTGCGGGCTTCAGCTCCACGCGGGCGCGGCATATCAATCTCTAAAATATCAGCGATCTGCCCCGGACGGGACGACATCACCACGACGCGGTCTGATAACAGGACAGCCTCTTCGATACTGTGCGTGATGAAGACGACCGTGCTGCGTTCACGCATCCACATCTTTTGCAGATCGGTCGCCATCTGCTCACGTGTGAGCGCGTCGAGAGCGCCAAACGGCTCGTCCATGAGAAGCAGCGCTGGATTTTGAACCAACGCGCGACAGATTGAAACGCGTTGGCGCATACCGCCTGACAATTCTGCGGGGTAGCGTTCCTCAAAGCCAGAAAGCCCAACGGAGCGAAGCAGATCTTGTGCCTTGGCGAGATGCGAGGCCTTCTCAAGGCCGCGGACCTCGACGGGAAGGAGAACGTTGCGCAGAACATTGCGCCACTCCATCAGCACGTCTTTTTGAAACACGACGCCAGCACCGCGAATTGGACCTTGAACGTCGAGCCCATCAACAAGAATACGGCCAGACGTTTTTGATACAAGACCCGCGATCAAGGTCATCAGCGTGCTCTTGCCACAACCACTGGGACCCACGATTGAGACGAATTCACCTGCGCCAATGTCCAACGACACCTTGTCGAGCGCGAGAACCGGATCGCCGCGCAGGGTCGCATACCGCTTGCTGACATTTTGAAGCGAAATGGTTGCGCCGCGGACATCTGCAGCAGGCGTCTTGAGCAAGGCCGCGCTATGGTCCAGTCCCATTCTCAATCCTCCAGGCGCAATTGTGCCCATGGAAGAGCCAGCTTTTCGACAATGGCCACCACTTTAAACAAGATCACGCCCAGGCCCGACAGCACCACGACCGCAGCAAAGAGAAGCGGCGTATCGAGGCGCACCTGCGAGATCAGCTGAAGATACCCAAGGCCACGCTCGGCAGCGATAAACTCGCCAACAGTCGCGCCCACGATAGCCTGCCCGATGCCGATCTTGAGGCCGCCAAAAATGCTCGGCAGGGCTTTGGGCAAACGGAACTTCAAAAATGTTGTCAATTCACTTGCACCAAGTGACCGCGCGAGGAAAATCATTTCGCGCTCTGTCGAGCGCAGACCGATCACGGAATTGATCACAATCGGGAAAAACGAGATCAGGAACGCAACGGTGATCTTCGGCATCAATCCATAGCCGAGCCACATGACGAGAAGCGGCGTGAGTGCGACTTTTGGGATTGTCTGCAATGAGACCATGAGCGGAAACGCAACACGCTCGAAGATACGCGAGTAAACGATGAGGATTGCCAGCGGAATTCCGATACCGACACTTGCACCAAAGCCAAACAGCACCTCGACCAAGGTCACCATGGCGTTGTCGAGAAGCAGCGCCCAGCTTGAAATGAGCTTTGCAAGAATGACCGTGGGCGGCGGCAGAACATAAAGCGGCAAGCCAAACACAAAATCCGCGCTCTGCCAGATGAGCAACAGCAACGTGACGAACCCCCACACGGGAAGGTTATCACCAACGCCCTGGCGCAGACGCATCCAGCGCGTTGAGAGGCCTGCGCCCTCCTCCGCAGGCTCAGACGCCAGATCAAGACTCACGGCAAAAATTCATTGGTAAAATAGGTCTCCGGTGCCTTTGGTTGTTCAACGGCGCCGGTTTCCTTCAACAACGCAAGGTTCGACGCCCATGTGTCGCTGGATTGCCATCCAATGGGTTTGCCTGCCGGCGCGTTGGTCGAAGCCATGGTTGCCTGCACTTGCCGCAGAAGAACCTCCGGCACTTCAGGCACTTTCATGTACTTGGTCATGGCGTCGGCTGCAGCTTTGGGGTCTGCCATGGCATCGCGATATCCCTTGTCGATGCCCGCGAGCAATTTCCTGATCAGCTCCGGTTTCGTTTGAATGACCTGGAGGCTGGTGATGATCGACGCCCCATTCAAACGAAGCCCGTAATCCGCAACGTTGATGACATTAAACTTGACGTTGGTGCGGTTCTCCAGCACCGGCAGTTCGTTGGAAATATAGACGGACATCACATCGATGTTGCGCTGAAGAAACTGTGCGTTTCGCGCCGAACCATCCATCTGGATCGTGCGCACCTTGGACAAATCGATATCGTTCACTTTTGCAAATGGTGCCAGCATGTCACTGAAGGTTTCCCCCACGGAGATCGCAAGGCGCTTGCCCTCGAGATCTTTGGGGGACTTCAGTGGCACATCGGGAAATGAAATGACGCCCATGGGCGTGCTGGTTTGATACAGCGCGACGACCCTGAGTGGCAGGCCCGCACTGATCGCGGAAGCTGCCGCGATCGCGGGGCCATAGCCAAATGTTTCGCTTCCTGAGGCGAGGAGTTTGAATACGGTCTGCGCCCCGGACCCCTCCGCCAATTCAACGTCGAGCCCCTGCTGTTTGAAATAGCCTCGCTCAACAGCCAGGCACAGCGGTGCATATTCCCCCTTGAACTTCCAGGTGAAACGAACTGTGACTTTTTCCAAGCTCTGCGCACCGGCAGGCAACGTCGCAAATGCGCCGGAAAAAACCATCGCGGCAATAAAGAAACGGCGAACAAAAAACGTGCTCACGCTCGGCTCCTGACCATGTCTCGCTTAAAATGCGAGCAAACTGCATGCCATCCGCCGCGCGCAACGCACGCTCTTGGCCTGTTAGGCTCCCATTCGCTCAAGCACGGTGGAGGCGAAGCTTAGCTCATGTCACATATGCGGCCAAACCAGGGGTGTCTTATCCCAGAAATCGCAATGGGCATCACCAAAGCCCGTCTTGGCAGCGGTATCTTTGCCAATCAAAAGATACGCTTCATTTCCAGCCGCAACTGGCGACCATGGCGGCAGACCGTCCCCGTTCGGTTTGCCTGTGCGCGCCATGTTGGTCCAGTAGCCTACCATCTGGGACTGAATCATGCGGTCAGCATCGGTCGGCTTGTAAGTACCCTGCCAGCCGAAAAAGAACGGATGCTCCACGGTATGGATGGCACCGCGGGCTTTTTGAACTGGATCGTTCTGCAACGTCCAATCGAAAAGATATCGATAAATCGGGGCTTTGTGTCGGGCCGTGATGACCTGCGCCACCCGTCGGCTCTGGCACGTGAATTCCGCATCTGTCGTGACATGCGCAAAGGCATCGCGCGGTGTGGCATAGGCTGAAGCGGGATACAGGCTGAGAATTGCAGCGCGCGCGCTCGCACCAAAGACCCTGTCGATCGCCGCCTCGTAGCTCTGCTGATCCTTGACGGCGCCCGCACTATCCGCCCATTCCAGCGTCTCGCCCGTTGAATTGCCGATGATCAGCGGCATCGCTGGGACTTTGCCCTCGCGGATGCGTTTCAGGGGCTGGTCAGGAAAAACCAACCCATCCATGTTGGGCCCATATAGGCGCGGCAACACGGAAAAGTTGCCGGGCATGGCTGCAACCACATCACGGAAATCCTTGGCGCGCAGACACGCGGCCGTGTCACTTGCTGTGTCACAGCCAAGCATTTTCACAAGCTTCGCCCCGGTGCCGTCTTCAGCATCCTTGAGAGTTTGAATTTCACAGCCGGAGGGAACGCTGCTTTCCATGGCGGCGCCATGGATCAGCCCTTTTGTGAACGGCGATGACATGAGCGCACAAATGTTGCCGCCACCCGCCGACGTGCCAAACAGAAACACGTGGTCGGGGTCGCCGCCGAATGCTGCAATGTTGTCATGCACCCATTTCAGCATCGCAATCTGGTCGAGGCTGCCATAATTGCCCGACACATGTTCCCTGCGCTCGGCATCCAGCGATGCATGCGCCAGAAAACCCAACGGACCAAGGCGTAAATTGTAAGTGACGAAGATGACACCGCGCGGCACCATCTGCGACCCTTCATATTTCACACCGCCAAAATTGACCGTCCCTTCCCCCGACAGCGAATGATTGCCGCCACCCGTGAGCCAGATCATCACCGGAAGGCGCTTCTTGGGCGGAACGCGCGGGCGCCAGACGTTCACATAAAGGCAATCTTCCGATCCCTGCAGCTCTTTGCCGACAAACTGCGGGCACATCGCAGCAAAGCGTGAGGCGTCTCTCAGATCGCTCCATTTGGCGGGTGCTTCTGGCACCCGCCAGCGCAGGGCGCCCACCGGTGGTTTGGCATAGGGGATCCCGCGAAAGGCCATCATCTCGCCATCGGCAATTCCCTTCACGGCGCCATCGTGAATGCATGCAACATCGGTCGCTTTGGCATCACATGTAAAAGCCTGTGCGGCGCGCGGCACCCCAAGACACGACCCTAAAAACAGGCTCAATGCGACGAGGCCGTATCTGACGTTTCTCAAGGGACCGCTCCGGACTGAATATCGATATGGACAAAAACCAACACCGGTTTGCATCAAGTTTCTGCTGCGCCTTATGACCGTTCGCGCGTCAGTCGGCAGACCGATGGTGAACCCGGTGAAGGGAATTGACGCACGCGGACCACATACCGGTGCCTGCGAAGGTCACGGCACGCGAAAGCCGAGCCAATGTCCGATTTGATGGAGGATGCAAGAGCCGGACCGCTCGGGTGCCTGACGCGCGACGGGGCTTGGGGGTGTTTTGTCACCGCGGCACGTGCACCCCCTCACGTCGAACCCACAGGGGAATTGCAATGCTCATCGCGACGGGTGGACGCTGACGTCAGCTGCGCCGAACGCGACCGGGCATTCGATCGAGGACGGTCCGCTAAAGTCGCATCAGAAAGCGTATTGGCCGAGCATCGCGGAATGTTGCCACACGCGAAACCAAGCTGTCCCCGACGTGCCGCACGGAGACGACGCCGCGCCGTCGCGGGCATCTGATGTGGGACGTCTGAGGAAATCAGGGTCTTTTTGGTGAGCGCGTCGGGGTTCGAACCCGAGACCCTCTGATTAAAAGTCAGATGCTCTACCGGCTGAGCTACGCGCTCCCCCACAGGGGCTTGCAGGTGGT
>CAIZGQ010000264.1 GCA_903932565.1 uncultured Hyphomicrobiales bacterium | reverse complement strand
GGGTGGCAAGCCTGACGTGGGACGTACAGCGTGGCTATCATGCAACGCGGCGCCCATGGGCAAGACTATCATTGTTAATATGTTATCCTCTTTGGTGCAGTGTAGGCATGAATGGCCCGGCAGTAAGGTTTGTCGGCCAGTGAATTGCGTTTGGAGATGCGTCGTGGGTTTGATCGAGCTGGTTGCCATTATGTCTGACGGCGGCTCACGATGCTTGCTTCCTGCAAGGACGCCTCTCGTGAAGCACCGGTCCGTGACAAAACTGCTCGGAACGTTGGGATTGGCAAGCCTGCTCGCAGGCTGTGGCCCCAGCGGCAGCATATCGCCATCGATCCCAGATGTGTCTGGGGCCCCCACCATTGGTGTTGAATCCCAGGCCCTGCCCGGTCTTGATGGCAACAATGCCAATCAGATCGGGTCCGGCCCGGTTCGCGTTGGCCTCATTCTGCCCCTCACCGGCCCCGGCGGTACGCCGAGCGTGGTGGGCACGGCGCTGCGCAACGCGGCCGAGCTCGCTGTCTCCGAGGCTGGCAGCCAATCAATTTCTCTCCTCGTCAAAGACGACCAATCTGCCCCGGCAGGCGCACAGGCGGCTGCGCAGCTCGCCTTGAATGAAGGTGCCGAACTCATTGTCGGCCCCTTGTTCTCCCCGAACGTCCGCGAAGTTGGGCGGCTGGCGCGCAGTGCGGGCAAGCCCGTCATTGCATTCTCGACCGATACCAGCACGGCGACGCGCGGAGTCTATCTTCTGTCATTCCTGGTCGAGGGGTATGTCGACCGCGTCATGGATTACGCAGCGTCCAAGGGGCGCAAATCAATCGCAGCCCTCATCCCGGACAACGATTACGGCCGCGTCGCGGAAGCCGAGTTCCAGGCAGTGGCAGCCCGCGACAACATTCGTGTGCAACAGATCGAGCATTACAAGCCGGGCGCATCGGGCGCTGCTGTGCAGAAAATCGCTGCCAACCTGGCGCAAATTGATGGGTTGTTCATCGCCGAAGCAGCTGATGGCATGCCGGCCATCGCCACGCAGCTGCAAAGTGCCGGGATCGACGGCCGCAAGATTTCCATTCTCGGCACAGGGCTTTGGAATGACGCCCGCGTGCTGAAACTGCCAGCCCTGCAGGGGGCTTTGTTTGCCTCACCGGAAAACGCTGGCTTCAATTCCTTTGCGCAGAGGTATCGGGCCAAATACGGGTCCGATCCGACCCGCGTTGCAACGTTGGCTTATGATGCCGTGTCGCTCGCAGCGGCGCTTGCGCGAACACAAGGTGCGCAGCGCTTCTCGGAAGGTGTGCTGACAGCCCCCTCCGGCTTCAATGGCACGGACGGCGTCTTCCGCTTCCGGGCCGACGGGCAAAACGAACGCGGCCTGTCGGTTCTGGAGATCAATGCCGGCACGACCAGCACGGCCAGCCCAAGCCCCAAGAGCTTTGGCGCTGGCGGCACCTGATCGCATCGCATTAGGACGCGAGGTCAGCGACCACGGCGTCGAGGACCGGAAACCCGTCCTGCGTGACGCGCAAACGTCCGTAGGGGGTGATTTCGATCATCCCTTCCTCAACGAGCGACGAGACACGCTCCTGATCCAGCGGCGTGCCGGACAAAGCCTCGAATCGCAACGGGTCGATGCCCTCGTTCAGTCGGAGCCCCATCAGCAGGAACTCGTCCGCCTGCTCGGCAGATGAGAGAACCTCATCTTCGACCAGCCCGTTACCTTCGGTCTCAACAACCGTCATCCACATTTCGGGATGCTTTTCCGTCGATTGGGCAAGTCGGCCCCGCTTGGTCAACAGGCGGCCGTGGGCGCCGGGGCCAATGCCCGCATATTCGCCGTAACGCCAGTAAATCAGATTGTGCAGGCTCTCCTGCCCCGGCCGGGCATGGTTCGAAATCTCATAAGCCGGGAAGCCCGCCTTGGCGGTTTCTTCCTGTGTCACATCCCAAAGTGCGCGGGACGTATCGGGGTCCGGCGTCTGCAGCTTGCCCGCATCGCGCATACGCTCAAACATCGTGTCGGGCTCGATGGTCAACTGATACAGCGACAGATGCCCCCCAGCGCGGCGCAGGCCTTCGGCGAGTTCCGCCCGCCATTGCTCAGGCGTCTGGTTGGGGCGGGCGTAAATGAGATCAAAGGAATAGCGATCAAAGATGGCAGATGCGACGCCCACCGCCTGCATGGCCTCAGCCGCGGAGTGCATGCGGCCGAGTGCTTTCAAATCGGGATCATTCAGCGCTTGAACGCCCAGCGACACGCGGTTCACGCCAGCGGCGCGATAGCCACGAAACCGGCCTGCCTCGACGCTTGTGGGATTGGCTTCAAGTGTGATTTCTGCGCCGGGCCGAACCGTCCAGTGCTGGCCGATGGCCTCCAAAATTGCTGCGACGGTTTCCGGCTTCATCAGCGAAGGCGTTCCCCCGCCAAAGAAAATCGAATCAACCGTCCGGCCCGGTGCCAACGCCGCGCGATGGGCAATCTCCGTCACGAACGCATCAACATAGCGCTCTTCGTCGATCGGCTTTTGCCGGACGTGGCTGTTGAAGTCGCAATACGGGCACTTCGACAGACAGAAGGGCCAGTGGACGTAGACGCCGAAGCCGGGTTCGGGAAGGGGATGCCGGGATGCCATAGCGCGCTTATGCCATGATGCCGGGGCCAGAGCCACACCGAAGAACCCACCGCGCGGCGCTATCGAGGGTCAAGGATAACAGCGCCTCAGAAGCAGGATTTTTCCAGAATCTGAAAGGCGCGGGCGCGATGGGACAGGGCCTGCGAGCCGTCGGCCGGGATGCCATGCTTTTCCTCGGACGTCATCTCGCCGAACGTGCGGGTGTGGCCATCGGGCAGGAACATCGGGTCATAACCAAAGCCCTTGTCACCGCGCGGTGGCCAGACAAGCGTGCCGTCAATGCGCCCTTCGATCTCTTCCACATGGCCGTCCGGCCAGACGAGCGACAGGGCGGAGACAAACCACGCGCGACGCTGCTGCGGCTCGAAGCAATCGCGCTCGCGCAATTCCGCCTCGATTTTTTCCATGGCTGCGGCGAAATCTTTTTTCGGGCCACCCCAGCGGGCTGAATAAATCCCCGGCGCACCGTCGAGTGCTGCGACGCAAATTCCAGAATCATCCGCCAGCGCGGGAAGCTTGGCAGCCATCGCTGCAGCCTCCGCCTTCAACCGGGCATTGGCGAGAAACGTCGTGCCAGTCTCCTCAGGCTCGGGCAGGCCAAGGTCACCTGCCGACACGGCATCGACCCCGTGCGGGGCGACGAGTTCGCGGATTTCGCGCAACTTGCCGAGATTATGCGTGGCGACAATCAGCCGACCGGTGAGTTTGCGGCCCATGGCATGGATCCTCTGGACAATTGACAACATGCGCTCATGAAAAAGGGCCGCGCGGGGCGGCCCTTCTTATCGTCCTGCAGCGTGATCAGATCGCGCCGTTGATCCAGCGCAGCAGCTCGCTCTTGGGCGCAGCGCCGACTTTCTGGGAGGCAACCTTGCCGTCCTTGAACAGCAGCAGCGTCGGGATCGAGCGGATACCGAGTTGACCCGCAACACCGGGATTCTCATCCACGTTCAGCTTGGTGATCTTGACCTTGCCGCCAAGCTCGGTGGCAATTTCTTCGAGCGACGGGCCGATCATCTTGCAGGGCCCGCACCATTCGGCCCAGAAATCCACGACAACGGGTTCAGATGACTTCAGGACGTCGGCTTCAAAGCTGGCGTCGGTGACCTTGCTGGTCGACATGTTCAGGCCTCTTGAGCTTACCCACGGAATTGTTCCGGGCGTTGCACTAGACGTAGGAAGTCACAGGGAGAGCGTCAAGCTGGCCGAGGCAGCGGGCGACTGTCACCTTCCGCACGCCTGAAGACAAAGCTCAGCCGCCGGTCAGCCGAACGGTGCGGCCGGGCAAGGCACCTGCAATACGGGGACGAATCGAGCGAGTCCGCTCCACAATAACGGTGCGCTCGGTGCCGGTGCGAGGAGCCGTGACGACCATGCGCGAGCCAGACGCCGTCAAACGCTGTGCCTTGAGCACCAGCGGGCGAACCTCGTCAACTGGAACGGACATGAGCTGCGCTGCAATCACAACCTGCTGGTTGGGGTCGTCCGACAAGCCCTGCGCCGCAAACACCGCTTCCTCAAGGGTCGGCGGATCATGCCGCACCCGGACCGGCGGGCGAACTTTTGCAGATTTCTGGGTCGGCTTTCTGGACGGAGCCATGAGCTCTTCCCCTCATCATTCATCACTGTCGAGCACAGGCATGTGGAGGCAGTTTGTGTCAACACTATGCTGCACATTTTGCAGTGCAGCAAGAAAAAATTGTGCGCTGCACCCAATAATGCCATTCGAATCATACTTCGTAGATGGGATCGTGCCCCACGTGGGTGGTGTCGAGCTAGTGGCCCGCCGCTTCGGGTCCCAGCTTACGCGGGGAGCGCATCAGAAGCGTCATCGATACCAGCGTCAGAAATAAAACGCTCAAGATGACGAACACGTCCGACATGGCCATCACGCTGGCCTCGCGCCGCGCCAGCAGCGACAGCCGTTTGGTTGCCGCCAGCGCGGCATCGGACCCCCGGGATGCGTAAGCCATCGTCAAATTCGCCAGCGTTTCCTCCGCGGCCGTTTTGCCCCAGGCAAGGCCCTCGTGAAGGCGTGCCAAATGCAAATCCATCCGATCATTCATAACCGTGTTGATGATGGCGAGACCCACGGCACCGCCAAAATTACGCGTCAGGTTGAACAGGCCAGAGGCATTCTTCAGCTGCTGCGGCGCCAGCGTGCCCAGGGCCAGCGATGTGATGGGCACAATGCAGAACATGAGCGAGATGCCACGCAGGATTTGCGGGATCATCAGTTCCCAGAAATCCCAATCCTTTGTGATGTAAGAGGCCGCAAGCGTGCCACAGGCCGAGCCCGTGAAGCCGATGGCAATCATGATGCGCAGATCAAGCCGCGTGCTGAGAAAGCCTGCAACCGGGGCTGTCAAAAACATCGCGATGCCGGAGACAAACATGGTCTCGCCGATCATCAGCGCGGAATAACCACGAACCCGCGAGAGGAACACGGGATAAAGATACGTCAGTCCATACAGGCCAATGCCGAGCACCAGCGACAAAATTGAGCCCGTCCAGAAGTTGCGGTCACCAAACGCCGTCAAATCGACGATCGGACTCTTTGCCGTGAAGGCCCGCCAGAAGAACAAGCTTGCTCCGACGAGCGAGATCAGCAGGGCGATGACAATCAGATCATCTTCAAACCAATTCTTGGCCGGGCCTTCTTCGAGCATGTATTCCAGCGCGCCCAGAAACGCCGCCATGCCAAAAAGACCACCCCAGTCGAAATCGCGCAGCAGCGCAAAGTTCGGCCGATCAAAATCG
>CAIZGQ010000263.1 GCA_903932565.1 uncultured Hyphomicrobiales bacterium | reverse complement strand
GGCTCGCTCAGCAATCCAGTCGTCGGCCGCGTCCATCGCATCGCTCACAACCACGCGCTCGATCTTGGTCGAACGTGGCACCATCAAATAGGAATGTGCCACCACATAGACCGGCAGATCATGCCGCTCGGCGACGCGGTAGGCTTCGGCCTTCACCGGGCACGCATCGGCATCAATGAAAAGCGTAATGGTGTTGGGTGCAATATCCATTTGCGGGATTTGCGCGGTGCCCAGCCAAAAATCAAGCGCCCTGGCGGCAGTGCGAACCTGCCGGCTCGAGGATCAAGGCGCGAACGTTCAATGCACGGAAGACGCCGGGCCGCGCGCCGCATCCTGCAGGAACATGATGACCTGAAGGGGCAGGATGGGCGTGGTGAACATGGCAACTTGCGGACTGTCAGCCCCCTCTTGGGGTTCGCTCGGCGCGCTCGTCATCGCAACAGCGACGCGAATCTCCGGCCACGCCAGACTAACAAACCGCGCAAACTCGACGCCTGTGAGTTGGCCGCGCAGGGCCCCGTCCGCTATCACAGCGGCAACCTGTGCGCCGTTTTCGTTGAGGTAGGATACAGCCTCGTCCGCATCACGCACCATCACGCCCGACGGTCCGAGTTCCGACAGAACGGTCAGAGTCAGATCGGCGATGACGGCATTGTCGCCAACGATCAGAACCGTCGTCGGCGGCAAACTTGGTGTGATTCGGGCTCGAAACGGCTGATGCATGAAGGTGAGTATCGGGCATGCAGATGAACCGAAGCTGAAGCAGTAGCTTTCATGACGCAACGTGAGGCGCGCCAAATACATGTCATCGTTATCGTTTGGTGAACGCGCCGGTCTAGCCGTTGGCGCGTTCTACCTTGGACACCACGGCTTTTTGCTTCAGCTCGTGGATCATTGCGCTCAAGTGCTTGAGGTCGATGACCTCCACGTCAATCACCACATCGCGAAAGTCAGGCGAGCGCGCCACGAATTCGATGTGATCAATGTTGGCGCCCGACTCACCGATGACAGTTGCGATCTGCCCCAGCGCGCCCGGCTCATTGTGAACCGTCACGACGATCTGGGCCGGAAATAGCTCCTGCTTGTCGGGATCAATGTCCCAGCGAACGTCGAGCCAGCGCTCGGGTTGATCATCAAACGCCATAAGGGCCGGCGACTGGATCGGAAAGATCGTGATGCCATCGCCCGGTGTCAGGATGCCGACGATGCGGTCGCCAGGCACGGCCCCGCCGTTGGGCGCAAAGCGCACAGGCAGATCACCATTGATGCCGCGGATTGGAATGGAGCGATCGAGATCTGCCTCCTGCCCTGGCACCTTGAAGACGACATTGCCGCCCTTGCCGACGCCAAACCAGCCGGGATCCTTTTTCGTCGCGGTGGCTCGGGGCTTCTTGTCATCCTTGAAGTCCGGATGCACGGCCTTGACCACATCGCCGGAGAACATCTCGCCACGCCCGACAGCTGCCAGCGTGTCCTCGATATTCTGCCGCGCCAGACGCGGCAGCGCGGCCTTCAGCTTCTCGTCCGAGAACGCTTTGCCGGCGCGCTCAAAGGCCCGCACGACAATCTGCCGGCCGAGGCCCGCATATTGCGCCCGCACCGCCTCGCGCGTCGCCCGGCGGATGGCAGCGCGCGCCTTGCCGGTCACAACGACTTCCTCCCAGGCGGCGGGGGGAACCTGGCCCTCGGCACGGGCGATCTCGACCTCGTCGCCGTTTTGCAGTTCGGACAAAAGCGGTGAGATGCGGCCGTTGATCTTGGCGCCCACAGCCGCATTGCCGACGCTGGTGTGCACGGCATAGGCAAAATCAATCGGCGTCGCGCCCTTGGGCAACGCAATGAGGCGGCCCTTGGGCGTGAAGCAGAACACCTGATCGTGGAAGAGTTCGAGCTTGGTGTGCTCCAAAAACTCTTCCGGGCTGTCGCCTTCCGCCAGAAGATCAATGGTGCGACGCAGCCAGCGGTAGGCGCCCGATTCCCGCGCCAGAGCCTCATTGTCGGAGACGCGGTCGTCTTTATAAAGCGCGTGGGCGGCGATGCCGTTCTCGGCAATATCGTGCATCAGTTGCGTGCGCAGCTGCAGCTCGACGCGCTGGCGTCCCGGCCCCACCACCGTGGTGTGGATCGAGCGATAATCGTTCTGCTTTGGCGTCGAGATGTAATCCTTGAAGCGCCCGGGCACGGTTGGCCACTTGGTGTGGACGACGCCGAGCGCGCGGTAACAATCTTCCACACGCTTCACAATGATGCGAAAGCCGAAGATGTCGGAGAGTTGCTCAAACGCAATCGACTTGTTTTCCATTTTGTTGAAAACGGAATAAGCCGATTTCTGGCGGCCTTTGACCTTGGCGTCGATGCCCTGCGCCACAAGCTCGGTGCTCAGCTCGCCCTCAATTGTCTTGATCAACGTGACATTGCGATCCCGCAGATCCGCCAGTCGCGCTTCGATCATCGCATGCGCTTCGGGTTGCAGATGATGGAAGGCCGAGTTCTCCAGCTCGTCGCGCACACCTTGCATACCCATGCGGCCAGCCAGCGGCGCATAGATGTCGAGCGTTTCCTGGGCGATCCGCGCGCGCTTTGCCGGAGGCACAAAATGCAGTGTGCGCATGTTGTGCAGGCGATCGGCCAGTTTGACCAACAACACGCGCACATCGTCAGCTATGGCGAGAAGGAGCTTGCGAAAGTTTTCAGCCTGCTCGGCGCGCTTGGAGACAAGATCAAGCCGCTTGATCTTGGTGAGGCCTTCGACCAGGCGGCCAATCTCGGGGCCAAACAGCTGGTCGATTTCCTCCCGCGTCGCCGCCGTGTCCTCAATCGTGTCATGCAGCACGGCAGCCACGATGGTGGCGTCGTCGAGCTTCATGTCGGTCAGAATGGCGGCAACTTCGAGCGGATGCGAGAAATACGGATCGCCGGAGGCGCGCTTTTGCACGCCATGGGCGCGCATCGCGTAAACATAGGCACGATTGAGAAGGTCTTCATCCGCCTGCGGAT
The DNA here is from genome assembly GCA_903932565.1 of uncultured Hyphomicrobiales bacterium. Taxonomy (GTDB): domain Bacteria; phylum Pseudomonadota; class Alphaproteobacteria; order Rhizobiales; family Beijerinckiaceae; genus Terripilifer. The sequence continues at coordinate 2,046 of CAIZGQ010000263.1, read as the reverse complement.
TGTACCGCCGCACGCGGTCAACGAGTTCATATTGCCGCATCATGGGCTGGAAAAATCCCGATTCGGGGCCTCAAACGAGACGCCCGAACCGAATATCGGCCCGGAGCCGGGCCGACACAACCCTTAACACCTTGCCTAAGACCCTGATTACTCGCCGTCGTCTTCGGTTTCGGCCGGTGGCACAAGGCCTTCGAGGCCGCGCAGCAGGTCTTCTTCCGTCATGCGGTCGAAGTTGATGCCGCCATCGGCGTCAATGGTCTCACCAGCCGGTGCCAGGGCCGGCACGGTCTCGGCCTCAGGCTCATCGACCTCAACATTCTTCTGCAGCGAATGGATCAGGTCTTCCTTCATATCCTCGGGCGCGATGGTCGCGTCTGCAATCTCGCGCAGCGCGACGACGGGGTTCTTGTCGTTATCCCGATCAACCGTGATCTGCTGGCCGGAGGAGATCATGCGGGCGCGGTGGCTGGCGATCAGCACGAGATCGAACCGGTTTTCCACCTTGTCGATGCAATCCTCAACGGTAACACGGGCCATGGGAGGCTCTTCCTGTTCTGGCAATCGGGGGCTTTGCGACTGCGATTACACGAGCGGGGCCAATCGCAAAACCCCGAGAGCCGCTCGAAGGATCGATGACGGAGAGATGCGGGATCTGCCCCCAACCGCCTCAGACATGCGGGCGGCAGACCCCATCAGGGCTGATCGGGCGGAACCGGACCCGCCACCAGCGTTTCCTCAAACAACCTAAGCTCCACCGTAGAACAGCGCGTGCGCCCCGAAGCAAAGATCGCGCAAGATTAAGAAACCATTCGTCATGATTCGAAATCAATGGCACATTAACAAAGATGGCGTTTGGCATAGCCAAGGTTACAGCGCGACTTTGGCTTGGCATAACGAAAACTAAGTTTGCCATAAATTGGGTGTCATTTTCGCGTTGTCCCGCGCGGCTTGCTTGACTTATATGTCGCTGAACGATGAATGTCCGAGTGTAAACACCTGATCGGAGTGAGGTTTGCCTGAAATGACAATGCCGACCTCAATCAGAAAAATGTAAAAAACCGGACCTCAAAACGTCTTGCAATTAGCTGCTGACTTTTTGTCAGCATCCCCAAAGATTTTCGAGACCCAGAAACACGAGTTAAAACACCATGGCAGAGCAGGATAAAGTTGCACTATTCATTGACGGCGCGAACCTTTACGCAACCGCAAAATCTCTCGGATTTGATATCGACTATAAGCGTCTCCTGAAAGAATTTCAAACTCGAGGCCGTCTCATAAGAGCTTTTTACTACACAGCACTTGTTGAAGATCAGGAATATTCGTCCATCCGCCCGTTGATCGATTGGCTCGATTACAACGGTTACGCCGTCGTCACCAAGCCCGCCAAGGAATTCGTGGATTCGCTCGGACGCCGCAAGGTGAAGGGGAATATGGATATCGAGCTGGCTGTGGATGCCATGGAAATGGCTGGCAGCATTGATCACATGGTGCTGTTTTCCGGTGATGGCGATTTCCGCTCGCTGATCGAAGCTGTGCAGCGCCGCGGCGTTCGCGTCTCGGTTGTGTCGACGATCACGACGCAGCCGCCGATGGTGGCTGACGAATTGCGCCGTCAGGCCGATGAATTCATCGATCTCGTCAATATCGCCAATAAGGTTGGGCGCGATCAGAACGAGCGCGCACCGGCTGGCCCGGACCGTCGTCCGCGACCTGCCGCGCTGCAGCCCGCCGCTGCACCGGGTGAGCCTGTCTCGTCCAGCTGACGGGATGCGCGCTTGAATCTGACTGAGCCATCGGCAATGAAGGGGTATGACCTCTCCATTGCCGCCAACTGGCGTCGCGCCATCTCGTGATTGCCCGCTCTGCCCGCGCCTTGTGGCGTTTCGCGCGGCTGCGCGGCGCGACGAACCGAGCTGGCACAATGCGCCCGTCCCCTCCTTGGGGCCATCGTCCGCACGCTTGCTGATCGTGGGTCTGGCGCCCGGGCTGCGCGGTGCGAACCGGACTGGCCGCCCGTTCACCGGCGATTGGGCTGGCGACCTCCTC
>CAIZGQ010000262.1 GCA_903932565.1 uncultured Hyphomicrobiales bacterium | reverse complement strand
CGCGCGGCAGAGATTGCGATCGCAGCCGGCGCTGACGGCATCACGGCGCATCTGCGCGAAGATCGCCGCCACATCAATGATGAGGACATGGCGCGCTTGCGCAAGACGATTCAGCGGCCGCTGAATTTTGAAATGGCTGCTACCGACGAGATGGTGCGGATTGCGTTTCACACGCGCCCGCATGCCTGCTGCCTGGTGCCTGAAAAGCGCAGCGAGCGCACGACCGAAGGCGGCCTCGATGTGATCGGCGGGCGCGATCGGCTCAAGCCCATCATCACGGAGCTGACCAAGGCCGGCATTCGCGTCTCGCTGTTCATTGAGCCCTCGATTGATGCCATTGATGCCGCCTTCGAGCTTGGTGCGCCGGTGGTGGAATTGCACACCGGCAGCTGGTGCGATGCGTTGACCCATGGCGAAACCGAGAAGGCAGACCACGAATTTGGCCGCCTGCGGGTCGGCGCGGCGCGCGCTGCCGAGCGTGGGCTCGAATGCCACGCGGGTCACGGGCTTGATTTCGACTCAGCTCGAACGATTGCCGCGCTGCCACAGATCGTCGAGCTCAACATCGGGCACTTTTTGATCGGCGAGGCCATTTTCATCGGCCTGCCGGAGGCAATCCGCCTGATGCGCAAGGCCATGGACGAGGGGCGTCGCCTCGCACCCGGCGGAGCGGGGCATTGATCATCGGGCTTGGCTCGGACCTTTGCGATATCCGCCGGATCGAGGAAACCCTCGAAAAATACGGCGATCGCTTTGTGCAGCGCTGTTTCACCGCGGTTGAGCAGACGAAATCCAACGGCAGGGCCCAACGCGCTGCTTCTTATGCCAAGCGCTTTGCCGCCAAGGAGGCCTGTGCCAAGGCGCTGGGAACCGGCATCAGTCGCGGGGTCTTCTGGCGGGACATGGGCGTCGTCAACCTGCCAGGCGGCAAACCGACCATGGAGTTGACAGGGCACGCGGCCAAAAGGCTCGAAGCGCTGCTTCCACCCGGACATCGGGCTGCGATCCACCTGACCATCACCGATGAGTACCCACTCGCGCAGGCGCAGGTTTTGATTGAAGCCGTGCCGATTTGAGGTGGCCGATGGGGGGGTGCTGTCAGCAAGAGCTTTCCGTTGGCTCCCGGCCTCGATATAGGTCTGACATCGGATTTGGTTCCAGGCGCAGTTTTGCCCCAGTCCCGCCACCGGGTCGTGGCAAGGGTCGCAAAATGAGATGCTGTTGGCATATCGAGAGAATAGTAAATGACCGAACAAAGGCTTGACAGCAAAGTGCCAGGATCGGCGCCCGACGCGGCGAAGGCAAAGAAGCGCGCCGATGAGGGTGGCATTCTTGAGACGGTGAAGGTCATCATCCAGGCCCTGCTGATTGCGCTGGTCGTGCGCACGCTGCTGTTCCAGCCCTTCAACATTCCATCGGGCTCGATGATCCCGACATTGCTGATCGGGGATTATCTCTTCGTCTCGAAATACTCCTATGGTTATTCGCGCTTTTCGATTCCGTTTGCGCCCAATCTGTTCAAGGGTCGTATTCTGGGATCTGAGCCCAAGCGCGGTGATATCGCCGTCTTCAAGCTGCCACGCGATGGCGAGACGGATTACATCAAGCGCGTGATCGGCCTGCCGGGCGACAAGATCCAGATGGTTCAAGGGCGGCTTGTCATCAACGGCCAGTTCGTGCCACGCGTGCCCGCCGCCAAGGTCATGACGTCAGACCATTACGGCAAGGAAATCGAAGTTCCGACCTATACCGAAACGCTGCCAAATGGCGTGGCCCACACGATCATCGAGCTTGATGGTGATTCTGGCTATTATGACAGCACCGGCGTCTACGAAGTGCCGCCGGGCAATTATTTCATGATGGGCGACAATCGCGACAATTCCACGGACAGCCGCGTTCCGCCGGAGCAGGGTGGTGTGGGCTTCGTGCCGCTCGACAATTTTGTTGGCCGGGCAGAAGTCATCTTCTTCTCGGTGCGCGATGGCGAGCCGGCCTGGGCCTTGTGGACCTGGCCATGGACCGTGCGCTGGTCGCGCCTCTTTCAGCCGACGCGGTGAGATGGCGCGTCGTCCCAAGCCTGATCTGAGCGAGCTTGAAGCGCGCATCGGTCACAAATTCGCCGATGCGGACCTTGTGCGCCGCGCGCTCACCCATGTGAGTGCCGTCACCGGCGGAGAGGCTGCGCGCGTCGAGACCTACCAGCGGCTGGAGTTTTTGGGCGACCGCGTGCTGGGCCTTGCCGTATCGGACATGCTCTACGCCACATTCCCCACGGCGCATGAAGGTGAATTGTCCCGTCGACTGGCCGATCTCGTGCGTCGCGAAAGCTGCGCGGAAGTTGCGGCCGACTGGGGGGCCGGGCCTTATATCCTGATGGGTGTTGGCGAAGCGCAGACTGGTGGCCGCAAGAAGAACGCCATTCTCGGGGATATTTGCGAATCTCTCATTGGCGCTGTTTTTCTGGATGCCGGGTTTGAAGCGGCCAAGACCGTCGTGCAAAAGGCTTGGCGCGCCCGCATGATGGCGCCGCGTCGTCCCCTGCGGGATTCCAAAACAAGCTTGCAGGAATGGGCGCAGGCGCGTGGTCTGCCAACGCCCATCTACAAGGAAGTGGCGCGCAGCGGACCCGAACACGCGCCGCAATTTCGTGTCGCGGTCGAGATCAATGGCTTTGAGCCGATCGATGCGCCCGGCGCATCCAAGCGAATTGCCGAGCAATCGGCGGCAAAAGCCTTCATGGTGCGAGAAAACCTGATCGAGGTGATGCCGGCCCCGGCGTCGGAAGGAACGACAGTTTGAATATGGAAACGCAAGATCTGCCGCCCCAAGGGCGCGATCCCGACCAGCCGACCAGCTGCGGCTTTGTCGCGCTCATCGGCGCGCCCAATGCGGGCAAGTCGACACTTCTCAATGCGCTGGTGGGTGCCAAGGTCTCAATCGTCTCGCGCAAGGTGCAGACAACGCGCAGCCTCGTGCGCGGCATTGCGCTTGAAGGCAATTCGCAAATCATTTTCGTTGATACGCCGGGCCTGTTTGCGCCCAAGCGCCGGTTGGACCGCGCCATGGTGACAGCGGCCTGGGGCGGGGCAGGCGACGCCGACGCCGTGGCGCTTCTGGTTGATGCCAAGCGCGGGATTGTGGAAGAGGTCGAGGCCATTCTCGAAAAGCTTCCCACTCTCAATCGACCGAAGGTGCTGATCCTCAACAAGATCGACCAGATTGAGAACACCAAGCTTCTGGAACTTGCGGCCAAGCTGAATGAAGCTGTGCCGTTTCTCGAGACCTTCATGATCTCGGCCCTCAAGGGCCACGGCATTCAAAAAGTGCGCGAGCGCCTGGGCGCGATGATGAAGCCCGGCCCGTGGCTTTATCCGGAAGATCAGATTTCGGACGCGCCAATCCGCTCGCTCGCCGCCGAGATCACGCGTGAGAAAATCTTCGAACGTTTGCACGATGAATTGCCTTACCAGACAACGGTGGAAACCGAATTGTGGAAAGAGCAGGCCAACGGATCCGCGCGGGTCGAGCAGACGATTTATGTGACGCGGGACGCGCACAAGAAAATCGTGATTGGCGAAGGCGGCCAGATGATCAAATCCATCGGAGCTGCGGCGCGCAAGGACATCATGGAAGCCGCTGAAACCAAGGTGCACCTGTTT
>CAIZGQ010000261.1 GCA_903932565.1 uncultured Hyphomicrobiales bacterium | reverse complement strand
CGTAGCGCACGATGATTGGATCGACATCGGTCACGGGCAGTGCGAAGCCTGCCCGTTGCAACAGCCCGCCCATGTCGCGCAGATCGGCAAAGGGCGCGACCCGCGGACTGGCGCCACCCTCGATTTCAGCTTCCGCCTGCGCAAACACCTCGCGCAATTCCTGCAGCGTCCGGCCGCCCATCATACATGCCATGAACAAGCCATCAGGCCGCAGCACGCGACGGATTTGTGCCAGCACCCCTGGCAGATCATTGATCGTGTGCAGTGCAAGGGCAGACGTCACAAGATCAAACGAGGCCGGTGCAAAGGGCACAATTTCTTCATCCGCGATAAGTTCGCGCCATGGCACGTCGTCTGCGGCGCTCACACCCGCATGCGCGCGCACCAACGTCGTCAATCCCGCGCGGCGGGAAAGACGCTCGGCCACGTGCGGGCCGGGCGTTCCAAGATCGAGCACGGATGGAAACGGTCGCAACGCGGCGTCCACGCGATCCGACAGGTCCTCTGCCACACGCTCCAGCAGAAAAGGCTCGACACCCTGACGCCGCGCCCGCGCCATGCGCAGGCGCGCGACCGCATGGTCGAAAATGATGTGGGACGGGTTCGACATGGACGTGGCCTCAGCCGTGACGTGGGATTTGTCGGACGAACGTGTGTGCAGATTTAAAAAGGGCGACGAACCTTGCTGATCCGCCGCCCTTTTGAACAAAGTCTAACCCAAAGAAACCGACGTCTTAAGATGCCTTTTTCGGCGAGATCAGCTTGCGGGCAACAAGCGCTTCGGCAATCTGGATGGTGTTGAGCGCGGCACCCTTGCGCAGATTGTCCGACACACACCACAGCACAAGGCCGTTCTCGACGGTTGCATCTTCGCGAATGCGCGAGATGTAGGTGGCATCTTCACCAGCCGCTTCGTGCGGGGTGATGTAGCCACCGTTCTCGTGCTTGTCGATGACAAGGCAGCCCGGTGCATCACGCAGAATGTCGCGCGCTTCGTCCGCTGTGATCGGGTTTTCGAACTCGATGTTGACCGATTCCGAATGGCCGATGAACACCGGCACGCGCACGCAGGTGGCCACCAGCTTGATCTTGGGATCCAAAATCTTCTTGGTTTCCGCCATCATCTTCCACTCTTCCTTCGTGTAGCCGTCTTCCATGAACACATCGATGTGCGGGATGACGTTGAAGGCAATGCGCTTGGTGAACTTCTTCACTTCCACAGCATCCGACACGAAGACGGCGCGCGTCTGCGAGAACAATTCGTCCATCGCCTCTTTGCCCGCGCCCGACACGGACTGGTAGGTCGAGACGACGACGCGCTTGATCTTGGCGCGATCGTGCAGCGGCTTCAGGGCGACAACGAGCTGCGCTGTGGAGCAGTTCGGGTTGGCGATGATGTTGCGCTTGCGGAAACCGTCCAGCGCACCGGGGTTCACTTCGGGCACCACCAGCGGCACATCCATGTCGTAGCGCCAGGCGGACGAATTATCGATGACGACACAGCCCAGCGCGCCGATCTTGGGAGACCATTCCTTCGACACGGTGCCGCCGGCCGACATCAGGCAGATGTCGGTGTCGCTGAAATCATAGGTCTCAAGATTCTTGCACTTGAGCACCTTGTCGCCAAAGGAGACCTCGCGGCCGATCGAGCGGCTGGAGGCCAGCGCCACAACTTCGCTCACCGGGAAGCGGCGTTCGGCCAGAATATCGAGCATCTCGCGGCCCACATTTCCTGTGGCACCTGCAACTGCGACCTTGAAAGCCATTTGATTGTTCCAATCGTCTCTGGGGTTGCCGGGGAATTAGGCCGGTTCTGCCCCTGTGGCAAGTTTTGGCTGGGGTGGGGTGGATGCTGGAGACCCTCATCCGTCACGCTTCGCGTGCCACCTTCTCCCAAGGGAGAAGGCTAGCTGCGATCTAGACGACCCTCTCCCTTGGGAGAGGGTGGCGCGTTCCGCGCCGGGTGAGGGTGTTTTTGACCCCACAGCGTGACTTTCAGCCCCCAAGCGATTACGAAGCGCGTCATCACGCCCGACCCCGCCACCAGCCAGAAATTCCGATGCCAGATCTTCTGCTTGAACTGTTCTCCGAAGAGATTCCCGCCCGCATGCAGGCGCAGGCCTCGGAGGACCTGAAGAAGCTCGTCACGGACGCACTGGTCGAGAAGGGCCTAACCTACGAGGGTGCCATTGCGCTGGCAACGCCGCGCCGGTTGGCACTCCACATTGCAGGCCTCCCCGCCCGCCAGCCCGACCTGAAGGACGAGCGCAAAGGTCCCCGCGTCGGCGCGCCGGAGGCCGCCCTTGCCGGCTTTTTGAAAAGCGCCGGGCTGGCCTCGATTGCCGATGCGAAGATCGAAAAAGACCCCAAGGGCAAGGGCGAGTTTTACGTGGCCGTGATCGAACGCAAGGGCCTGGAGACGGGCGCACTGCTGGCGGACCTGTTGCCCTCCATCATCCGAAGCTTTCCTTGGCCAAAGTCCATGCGCTGGGGCAAGACGTCGATCAATCCTGACGCGCTGCGCTGGGTGCGGCCGCTGCAATCCATCGTCGCGACGTTTGGCCCCGAGACCGAAGAGCCGGAAATCGTCCACTTCAACATTGACGGCATCGAGGCGGGCGACATCACTTATGGCCACCGGTTCATGGCGCCCGCCGCGATCAAGGTGAAGCGCTGGGATGATTATGTGCCAGCGCTTGAGCGCGCCAAGGTGGTGCTCGATCCGGCGCGGCGTCGCGACATGATCCTGCACGATGCCAAGAATCTGGCTCTGGCCCAAGGGCTGGAGCTTGTTGAGGACGAGGGCCTCTTGGCCGAAGTCGCCGGGCTCGTGGAATGGCCCGTGGTGCTGATGGGCGAATTTGAGTCGAGTTTCCTCGACATTCCCGCCGAGGTGATACGGGCGACGATCCGCGCCAATCAGAAGTGCTTTGTGCTGCGCGGCCCCGACGGCAAGCTCGCCAACAAATTTATCCTCGTGTCCAACATCGAGGCGTCCGACGGTGGCGTGGCGATTGCCGCTGGCAACGGCCGTGTGGTGCGGGCCCGTCTGTCGGACGCGCTTTACTTCTGGCAGACCGACAAAGCCCCTCTGCCCGATTATGCCGACACGGCGAGCCTGCCGCTCGACCAGCGGCTCGCCAAGCTGCGGGCGCTCAACATCGTGTTCCACGAGAAATTGGGCACGCAGGGCGCGCGGGTTGATCGCATCATGGCGCTGGCGGCCGAAATTGCGCCGCTAGTGAACGCCGATCCGGTCAAGGCGCGGCGCGCGGCCGAGTTGGCCAAGGCCGATCTGATGACCGAAGTCGTCGGCGAATTTCCTGAGACGCAGGGACTTATGGGCCGCCGCTATGCGCAGCTGCAGGGCGAGGATGCCTCGGTCGCCATCGCCATCGAGGATCATTACCGCCCGCAGGGACCCTCCGACCGGGTGCCGACGGACCCGGTGGCAATTGCCGTGGCGCTGGCCGACAAGCTCGATACGCTGGTCGGCTTCTGGGCGATTGATGAAAAGCCGACGGGCTCCAAGGACCCCTACGCGCTGCGCCGTGCGGCGCTTGGCGTGATCCGGCTGGTGCTGGAGAACGGGCTGCGGATCAACCTGATCCCGATTATCGCTGCAAAATCTCAATTCTGGCGTTTGCAACAAGTGAAGTGGATAGGGAAAACGACCTCGCAGTTGACTAGGCCATACAAGCGTGTCGGTGAGACCAATGAGTTTGTAATGGTTTGGCCAAAGACCTCACTCTTCGGAAAGTTGATTGAAATTTTCCAAGACGTGGAAGCTTCGCAGTTCATTTGCGAAAACTTTGATTTGAACGAAGACATCTATGTTTTTAACGAGAAAAATCGGCCGATTATGGCTAATTCATTCAAAGTTGATGGAGAGGTTATCCCCTCAATCGCTAAAAACCCTCCAGTTCACCTCCTCGCCTTCTTCCATGACCGCCTGAAAGTCTATCTGCGCGACAAAGGTGCGCGGCACGACCTCATCGACGCGGTCCTTTCAAACAGCGCGCACACCCCTCTCCCACCGGGAGAGGGTGGCTTGCAGCGCAAGCCGGGTGAGGGGAGCGCGACCCCTCCCTCATCCGACCCTGCTCCGCAGGGCCACCTTCTCCCGGCGGGAGAAGGAAACGCGGCCAATGACGACCTCCTGATGGTAGTCGCCCGTGTCAACGCACTGGCAAGTTTTCTGGACACAGAGGACGGCAAAAACCTCCTCGCGGGCTACAAGCGGGCGGCGAACATTCTGCGCGCCGAGGAGAAGAAGGACGGCGCGGGAGCGTTTGACGGTAAACCTGAGCCAAGCCTTTTCAATTCAACCGAAAACGCAATCGAAAAGCATTTCTACGACACACTTCAAGTGACCGTGGCTGACGTCGATCATCATCTCAGATTAGCTGAGGAGCGCATCGGTCGGCCCGGCTTCGAGAAAGAGACGCCGTTTGAAGACGCCATGGAGTCATTTTCAACGCTCCGCGCCCCCGTGGATGCCTTCTTCGAAACGGTGACCGTGAACGATCCCGACCCGGCGGTGCGGGTCAATCGCCTGCGCCTGCTGGGCGAGCTGCGCGCGGCCATGCACCGGATTGCGGATTTCTCCAAGATCTCGGGGTGAATTTTAACTGACCCTCACCCGGCGCGGAACGCGCCACCCTCTCCCGCAGGAGAGGGTGAGGGCTGCGGCAAACCTTCTCCCTTGGGAGAAGGTGGCACGCGGAGCGTGACGGATGAGGGTTTGAGTTCCACCAACCGGGGGCCGGTGCTGGGTAGCAGCCTTGTTGTCCAAGGAGAGCGTTCAAAAACCCTCACCCGGCGCGGAACGCGCCACCCGCTCCCTCAGGAGAGGGTCAGGGCTGCGGCAAACCTTCTCCCTTGGGAGAAGGTGGCACGCGGAGCGTGACGGATGAGGGTCAGATTTCCACCAACCGGAGGCCGGTGCTGGATAGCAGCCTTGT
>CAIZGQ010000260.1 GCA_903932565.1 uncultured Hyphomicrobiales bacterium | reverse complement strand
CCGACAGCCACGACAAATCCATTATCGCGCGCCGCCTGAAGTTTGCAGAAATCTTCGTACAAATGATCGCGGCCGCAGGCTTTGTCTTCGCCTCGCTGCCCCTGCTCTATGTGGCGTTGTTTGGCCTTGGAATCATCGCCGCGCTCTTCGGACCGATCAAATACGGCATCCTGCCCGACCATCTCGAACCCAAAGAACTTCCCGCCGGCAACGCACTTGTTGAAGGTGCAACCTTCCTCGCAATTCTGCTGGGCCTGATCGTTGGCGGCTATGCAGCAGACCATGACCGCGCCGCCTGGAGCGTCGTCGCGCAACTCATGGCCGTCGCACTTGCCTGCTGGGGTGCGAGCCGGTTCATTCCCGCAACTGGCATCGCAGCACCCGACCTCAAAGTGGATCTCAACATTTTCCGCTCCTCTGCTCGCATGCTGCGCGAGTTGCGCCAGGATGAGCGACTTTGGATTGGTGGGCTTGCTGTCAGCTGGTTCTGGACAACTGGCGCCATTGCACTCTCGCTCATCCCCATCGTCGTCAAGACACGCACCGGCGGTGGCATTGATGTCGAGACGGCCATCAGCGCATTGTTTGCAATCGGCATTGGCCTTGGCTCTCTGTTGGCAGCAATCCTGTCGCACGGTCGCATCGTGCTTTTGCCGACACCTGTCGCCGCTTTCATCATGGGCGCCGTGCTGATCGACCTTGCCGTCACCATGGCGGGCCTGCCGATCGCAAGCACTGAAATTGCGCTCGGCACTTTTCTGTCCAGCGGCACCGGCGTGCACATCGCGATAGATGTCGTGTTGGTCGCCATGGCAGGCGGACTTTTTGTTGTGCCGGTCTTCTCCGCCGTGCAGGCGTGGGCCGGTGAAGACCGCCGTGCGCGCGTCATTGCCGGCGTCAACATTCTCAATTCCATCTTCATCGTCGGTGGCTCACTCGCCACATCGCTTTTGCAATCAGGTCTTGTTGGAGCTTCCGAACCGTTGTTGCTTGGCGTGCTCGGACTCCTCAATCTTGTTGCCTGCGTGCTATTGGTAAAATTTCTACCAGCCAATTTCATCGCAGACTTTTCACATTTCGTGTTTCGCCTGCTCTATCGGATGGAAGTGAAAGGTCTGGAGAATGTTGCGGCCGCAGGCGAGCGCTGCATCATTGCGCTCAATCACGTGTCCTTTATCGACGCACCGGTCATTCTGTCCATCCTCGACCAGAAGCCTGTCTTTGCCATCGATTGGCAGATTGCCAAGCAATGGTGGGTCAAACCGTTTCTGGGAGTTGCCCGTTGCATTCCGCTCGATCCCTCAAAACCACTTGGGACTCGCAGCTTGATTCAGGAAGTGCGCAAGGGCGAGAGGCTGGTGATCTTTCCCGAAGGTCGCATCACCGTCACCGGCGGGTTGATGAAGGTCTATGACGGCGCGGCGATGATTGCCGACAAGGCCGATGCGATGATCGTACCCGTGCGTCTGGAAGGGCTGGAGCGTACCGGCTTCTCACGCATGTCGGAAACCCAAGTCAAACGTGCACTTTTCCCCAAAGTGCGCATCACTTTCCTGCCACCGCGCAAGCTGGTTCTTGATCCCGATCTGCGGGCCCGCAAGCGCCGCATGGCGGCGGGCACGGCGCTTTATGATGTGATGTGTGATTCCATTTTTGCGACGACGCCAACCGATCTCTCGCTATTTGATGCGCTGAAACGCTCGGTCAATCGCACCGGTGGTGCGCATGGGATGCTGGAGGACGCCGTCACCGGATCGCTGACGGCGAGCCGCGTGATGCTGGGGTCTGCGATCCTGGCGCGCAAGATTGCCGATATCGGCAGGCCCGGCGAAGCGCTCGGCCTGATGCTGCCCAACGCCACCGGCACGGCGGTCACATTCTTTGCCGTGCAGCAAGCCGGCTGTGTGGCAGCGATG
>CAIZGQ010000259.1 GCA_903932565.1 uncultured Hyphomicrobiales bacterium | reverse complement strand
TTTTATGGCCAGACCCGCCGTCAGACCGGCCTGACGCTTGGTGCCGGCCTCGACTGGAAGACCACGCTGCCGATCATCGGCAATGTCGTCGTTCGCGGCGAGTATCTGTACGATGCCTATCCCGGCCAGAGCTATATTTCTGGTGTGGGCGCTGGCACGATCGTGAGTGTGAAGTCCTCGGCCCATTATTTCCGGATCGCGCTGATCGACCGGATCGGCGACACGCCGTCGAAAGCCCCGGCGGTGTCGGGTGACTGGAATGGTGCCTATGGCGGTATTCTGGCAGGCGGTTTCTCCGCGCGTCCGACAACCAGCGGCGCGGCTGGCTCGTCCAGCCTGACGGCCTCGAGTGGCGGTGGCGGCATCTATATGGGTCGGAACTTCCAGTTCGGCGCCCTTGTGCTTGGCATCGACAGCGCCACCATGCTGACGGACGCCAAGGCGACGTCAAACCTGCCGGGTGCAGCTGCTGGGACGCTCTCCTATCGCAATTATATCCAGGCGGATATTCGCGGCCGTGTCGGCTACGCGTTCGATCGGTTCCTGCCGTTCTTCGCGGTTGGTGTTTCGTTCGGGCGTAGCGAACAGCGCGATCCGATCACGGGGTCCGAGCGCGGACGTATCCCGACCGAGGCTTGGACTTTGGGCGGCGGCCTTGATTACAAGCTCAGCAACGACTTCTCAGTTCGTGGCGAGTACTTGTATGAGCGCGATTTGCGCAGCCACATCGTTGCACTGGACGCGGCCAATTACAGCTCGCGCCGGACGGCCCAGACCTTCCGCGCCGGCCTTGCCTACCACTTCCATTAATCTGACACTGGCCTGACGGACATGTGTGTTCGTCAGGTTTTGCTTTGATATGTTCGCGGTCAAGCTGCCCCGTGATAAAAGGCGTTAGGTTGCACGGCCTCCCGGCACCGATTCGCAGCGTCCCATTGGGGTTGATAGAGCGTGCCGAGCCTGATCCGCTTTCTTGTCATCGTCGGCTGCCTCGGCCTCGCCATCTGGGGTGGCATGTTTGCGCTGGCGACATTCGTTGAACCGCAGCAGCGCGAAATGACCCAATCCATTCCGGCGACACGTTTCGCGAAATGACGACGGGGCCAGGCCCAAAGCTCCCGAAGGCTGCGGATGCGGTCCAATCCTCCGCTCCTGACCCAGCACCACGCCTGACCGCTGACTTTCTTGACACGATCGCCATCGAGCGGGGCGCATCAAAAAACACACTCGACGCGTATCGGCGTGATCTTGCCGATTACACCAGCTTTCTGGCCGACGAGGCTTGCTCGCCGCTGGAGGCGGATAGCGACATCGTCCGCGCCTATCTGGCCGACCTCGATGCGCGCGGTTTCATGGCCTCATCCGCCGCCAGGCGCCTGTCCTGTGTCCGGCAGTTCCACCGTTTTCTCTACACCGAGAACAAGCGCGACGACGATCCCACGGTCGTGCTGGAGGGGCCGCGACAGGGCCGTGCGTTGCCAAAGGTTCTCTCGATGCAGGAGGTTGAGCGCCTGCTCATGTGCGCGCGCGAAGGGATCGATGATTCGGCGCGGCCGTTTGGCGAACGTCTGCGCGCCGCCCGGATGTCTTGCCTGCTGGAGGTCTTGTACGCAACGGGCCTGCGCGTGTCCGAGCTTGTGTCATTACCAAAGGGGGCGGCGCGCTTGCGCGAACCCATGCTG
>CAIZGQ010000258.1 GCA_903932565.1 uncultured Hyphomicrobiales bacterium | reverse complement strand
AATCCGCGACGACGCACCAGCCCCATGGCGACAAAATCATAGACCTGGATCGGAAACGTCCGATCAATATCAGCGGCCTGCGGCAGATAGCCAATCTGGTCCGGCCGCACATGGTCGCGCGTGATCGTACCATCGAGCGGGCTCAGGAGCCCGGCGATGCCCTTGAGGAGCGTTGACTTGCCCGCGCCATTGGGGCCGCAGACGGCCAGGAGGTCGCCGGGGTCCACATTGCCACTCAGATGGTGGACTGCCGGATGCCGGTCGTAGCCGAGCGTCAGATCGGCAAAACGCAGGGCAGGGTGGCTTGGGGTAAAAGCGAGGCTCATGGGTGCATGGCCCAGAAGACGCCCGACCAGATCAGCGCAATGAGCACGGCAACGCCCCCCAGACGCTGGACAACGGAGAGGCGCAACAGGGAAAACCCGGGGGTCCACGTGGTCGGCGCGAGGTGGGTGTGATCATGGTCGTGGGCGTGGACGTGAAGCGGAGCAGGCGCGCCCGACGGGTCGGTTTGGGTGACAATCGCCATGGTGCATCAACCTCTTCTAATTGCGTTATGTTATATTGTTACACTCTCGCCGTTTCAAGGCGCGCTGCCCCGCGCGGCAGCCTCGGCTTTGACGGCATCCCGGAATTGAGCTACGGCGCGAGCCACTCCTGAAGCTCATGAGACCGCTATGAACCTCTTCGCCGAGTTCCACGCCCGCATTGCTGCGATCCTGTCCGGCATTGCCGAGTCCGGCCGCCTGCCGCAGCTCGATTGGGCCCGGGCCGTTGTCGAGCCGCCGCGTGATCCCTCGCATGGGGATCTTGCCACCAATGCGGCCATGGTGTTTGCCAAGGAAGCAAAGGCGCACTTTCCAAATCCACGCCAGCTCGCCACCGAGATCGCCTTTGCACTCGCTGAAGACGACGATGTGGCGGAGGCCGAGGTCGCTGGCCCGGGCTTCATCAACATCCGCCTCAAGCCACAGGTTTTTACCCGCGTGCTGCAGGTTGCGCTGACTCTGGGCCAGGAATACGGCCGCGGAACAGGCGTCGGCGGCAAGGGCCCGACCAATGTGGAATATGTGTCGGCAAACCCAACGGGCCCGATGCATGTGGGCCATGGCCGTGGTGCCGTGTTTGGTGATGCGCTCGCCAATCTGCTGGCCTTTGCCGGCGAGACCGTGACCCGCGAGTACTACATCAATGATGCCGGGGCGCAGGTCGATGTACTCGCCCGCTCGGCCCACCTGCGCTATCGCGAGGCGCTGGGCGAGGTGATCGGCGCAATTCCGGAGGGATTATATCCGGGCGATTACCTCAAACCCGTCGGTGCGGACCTCGCCAAGGCTCACGGCAAGGCGCTGCTCAGCATGCCGGAGGCCGAATGGCTGCCAATCGTCCGGATTGCAGCCATCGACGCCATGATGGCAATGATCCGGCTCGATCTTGCCGCGCTCAACATCGAGCACGAAGTGTTTTTCTCGGAGCGCTCTCTGACGAACAATCCTGATGGCAAGGACGCCGTTGCGGCCGCCATCGCCGACTTGCAAGCGCGCGGGCTGATTTATGTCGGCCGCCTGCCGCCGCCAAAGGGCGCGCCGCAGGAGGATTACGAGGATCGTGAGCAGACGCTGTTCCGCTCCACCCAGTTTGGCGATGATGTGGATCGGCCGCTGCTGAAGTCCGACGGTGGCTATACTTACTTTGCTTCCGACATTGCCTATCACAAGACCAAGTATGATCGCGGCTTCCGCACGATGATTGACATCTGGGGCGCGGATCACGGCGGCTATGTGAAGCGTATGCAGGCCGCGGTGAAGGCGATTTCCAACGGCGAAGCGGTTTTGGACGTGCGCCTGTGCCAGCTTGTAAAACTGATGCGCAATGGCGAGCCTTTCAAAATGTCCAAGCGGGCCGGGGACTTTGTGACCCTGCGCGAGGTCGTGGATGAAGTGGGCGTCGATGCCGTGCGCTTCATGATGCTGTTTCGCAAAAACGACGCGCCCCTCGAGTTTGATCTTGCGAAAGTCATCGAGCAGTCCAAAGACAATGCCGTTTTCTATGTGCAATACGCCCATGCGCGTCTTTGCTCGGTTGCTTCCAAGGCGAAGGTTGCATTCGCGGATCTGGATTTGGCCCTGTCGGCTTTGGCCGATGCCGATCTGTCGCTGTTGTCAGACGAGGGCGAGACGGCGCTGATCAATCTCATTGCCCAGTATCCCCGGCAGGTCGAAGCAGCCGCACAGGCTCATGAGCCCCATAGACTGGCGTTTTACCTGCATGATTTGGCCAGTGCTGTGCATTCTCACTGGAATAAAGGCAAAGATTCACCTCATTTGCGCTTTGTTAATGAAGAAAGACGAGATTTGACGTGTGCTCGCCTTGCATTAGTTTTATCGTTAACGATGGTTTTACGGTCTGGGCTTGCAATACTTGGTGTTAGCGCGCCCGAGGAAATGCGCTGAGCTGAGGCTTCGCTCTGGTGGCTCAAAGGCCTGATGGCCTTCATCCTCGCGGTGTCTGTGCTCGTGCTTTCTGGCGCACAGTGTAACGAGGTTTTGTCATGAGTGATCCAAGCAGCCGACGCCAGCCCATCGATCTCGAGGAGTTTGAGCGTCGCTTGCGTGGCGCGGCGAGCGAGCCGCGTGCGCCCGCCAAGGATCCGCTGGCTGAATTGGCTCGTTTGGTGGGCGGCGAAAATCAGCGCCCGGTGGGCAACCCCGCCTCGCCACCCCGAGCGCCGGGCGTGCCGCAATCTGCGCCGCAGGGCCAGCCTTTCCGCACGCCGCAGGGCGATGGAGCCGTGTCGCGTCCCGCTGCGGGCGATATGGATTTCGATTTTGCCGCGACGCCCCGGGTCAGCACGCAACAGGCATGGCAGGCGGCGCCGCCGTCGGCCCCGGTCAACCGCAATGACTTTGAGGTTCAAGGGCTGCAGCCGTTGCGCGCGCCAGCCCAGCCGCAACGGCAGGCTCCGAATTTTCCAGCCTTCACGCCAGCCCGGCAGGACTATGCGCCCGCGCAGGCTCAGGCCTATGTGCAGTCGCAGTCCAACGCACCCCAGCCGCAGCTGGCGCAGGATGACGAGTATCCGTCCTACGACAATGGTCCGCAGCTTGATGATGACGCTTACGCGCAGCCGCCGGCCGATTTTGGCCCCAAGGGTCGCTTGCCGCGTTCGCGCCGCATGATCTTTATCGGCGCAGGCGCTGCAGCCGTGATGATTGTGGGTGTCGGTGCTGCCATGACTTTGCGGGGCGGGGAGGGCAGCCGCCAGACCCCGACCATTCTGGCCAACAGCAATCCTTCCAAGGTTCAGCCGCCTGCGCAGGCCGACACAAGCGCCAGCAACGCCTCGATGCTGGACAAGGACAATGCCGACAAGTCCGGCCCGACCCGCGTTGTCGCCAAGCAAGAACAGCCCATCGATATCCAGCAAAGCGCCCGCCCGATTGCAGGCAGCGGCGCGACGGGCACCCCGTTTGGGGAGCCAAAGCGCGTCCGCACCATAGCTGTTCGGCCCGATGGGACGTTCATTTCGAGTGATACCGCGACCGCTGGCAGCACCAATGCGAATCCGGCACGCCCCACAATTCCGACATTGGGCACGACGGCGAACACTGCCGTCGCCAGCCCCTCTGCGACCGGCACCCGTCCCGGCGCGCCGCTGAACCTGACGCAGGGCGCAACCTTGCCCCAGGCCGCCAACCAGACTCCCTCGACAGCGTCGACAACCCGGCCTCCCGTGCGGACCATTCCGACTGTCCCGGCAGCCAAACCCACAGCTGTGGCGGATGCGACGCCGACAGGCACCCCGGACGTGGCACCAGCGGCCAAGGTTCCCGCCCGCGCCCCTGCAAAGCCGACGAACGTGGCCGCCGCAGACACATCAGCCTCCACCGCAGCGGGTGGATATGCAGTCCAGATTGCAGCCGCCGGCAGCGAGTCCGAGGCCAAGGACAAAATGTCCTCGCTCGGCTCCAAATTCAGCTCGCAATTGTCCGGCTATCATCTTGGCTACAAGCAGGGTGACAGCAACGGCAAGTCCGTTTGGCGGGTGCGCGTCAGCGGCATGACGAAGGATGCTGCGACCTCGCTTTGTACCAATCTCAAGTCCGGTGGTGGGGCGTGTTTTGTGACGGCAAACTAAAGGTCACGCGCTTCATCTTCGTGTAGTT
>CAIZGQ010000257.1 GCA_903932565.1 uncultured Hyphomicrobiales bacterium | reverse complement strand
TCTCATCCGCAGTTTCGCGACATCGCCAAGCTCATCAGATGAGAATCCGTAGGCTTGTTTCGCAAGATGGTCGCCTGACCAGGGCCTTGGCTTGAGTTTATGAGGTTAACTTGAGCTTTACCTTGGTCTGGTGGGCCGGGAGGGACTCGAACCCCCAACCAGACCGTTATGAGCGGCCGGCTCTAACCATTGAGCTACCGGCCCTGGCCTGACGCGAACGCTGCCGGGGAGCGGCATTAAACGCGAAACGCTCCCCAACGCAATGGCAGCTGCCCGGAAAGCTGGGCGAGGACGCGGCGGCCACCTGTCCATCCTCCGTTTTGGTTGGCTGCATCTATGCGTGCATCTTGGCCTGCCTCACACGGCCTTCCACGGGTAAGTCCAGGTTTCCGACAGGGTCTTGTTGCCCGCCTTGAGAAAGGCCCGCAAAATTGCGGTCTGGCCCACATCGACGGCCACATCGATCGTCGCGCGAAAGCCATCAATGTGCGGATTGGCAACGATGAACGCGCGGACGACTTTGCCCTGAGAAATGGTCGGGACCACTTCAACCGTGCTCGGATTCTGCAGGAAATACTTCAGGTCGCCACCACCAAAATCCACCAGGAAGCGATGCGTGCCGGGAACTTGCGCCTCGGCGGACCCCAGTGCGCGCGACTCGGCCTGATATGTGTTCACAACCCGCGCATTGGGCGAGAGATGCCGAAGGTCGAGACTGGAGGTGATGCGGTACGCAAAACTGATCTCGCGACCCGCGTCGATGGGATCGCGCGGCACCCAGCTCAGCACGATGTTGTCGTTTGTCTCATCGGTCGTGGGCAGTTCAATCAATTCAACCTGTCCATCGCCCCAGCCGCCGCGCGGCTCGACCCAGTAACTTGGCCGCGTCTCATAGGCGAGATCGAGGTCCTGATAATGTTGGAAATGACGGTCCCGCTGGAGCAGCCCGAACCCTCGAACGTCCTTGTCCAGGAATGTTGAAGTCTCCGCATGCAACGGGCTGCGCAGCGGACGCCAGAGCCATTCGCCTGTACCTGAGTGGATCAGCAATCCATCCGAATCGTGCAATTCTGGCCGATAATCATTGAGAATGCGGCGCTCGTTCTCGCCCGAGAAGAACATGGATGTGAGGGGCGCATATCCGAGCTTCGCGCCAGCTTTGCGAGCAAACAGCGTTGCTGACACTTCGAGTGCGGAATCGACGGACGGATAGAGTTCGAATTTGTACGCGCCGGTCAGCGATTCCGAGTCCATCAGCGCGTATATCGTTGCGTGATCCACGTTCTGATCAGAAACATCAATCCAGAATTCCCGAAACACCGGAAACTCTTCTGCGTTCGAACCCGAATTCACCGCAATGCCACGCGCCGACAGGCCATAATGTTGTCCGCGCCCCAGGAAGCGAAAATAGCTCGCGCCCAGAAATGAAATGACTTCATCAAACACGCGCGGGTCATTCAGCGGATAGTGCAGCCGAAAACCCGCAAACCCAAGATTCACCGGCAGCGGCTTGTCAATTTTCGTGCGGCCGTAATCGAACAGGTTCGTCGCATAAGGGATTGGCGTCGCGATCCCATCGCGGATCGTGTTCACCGTGACGGCTTGGCGATACAAAAATCCAAGATGAAATGTTTGCAGCCGAAAACTGCTGCCGGAATTTGCCAACAAAGCACGATCCGGCCGGAAGCGGATGTCGCGCCAGGCATCGAAGTCAAGTTTCTGCAGGGCTTCGGGAATTGCTGGCGGCTGCTCGAACTTCGTCGCCGCCATCTCGCGCGCGCGCCGCACGACCGCGTCGAACCCAAAGCGCGGCTGCTGTGGCGCGGCCGGCTGTTGGGCCAGCGCGCCTTGGAGATCGGCAGCGCCAAAAACGCCTGATCCCAGAAGACTTGCACCAAGGCCCCTAACAACGCGGCGACGATCAGATTGAGACATGTTTCGCTATCGCTCTGGAAAGATCAAAAAACGGATCGGCGGATTGGAACTGGCGGCGGCGCGGGCAGACTGGGAGAGGTCGCAATCGGAAGGCTTCGGCACCGAATCAGTCCGTGCGCTGATGTTGAGCACGGACGCTCACGGTGCCATGGATCGATAAAGACCTTCCACATCTCCTGCAAGACTTTGACTTTACGACAAGGTCGCAACGGCATGACGCAAATCCCGCGACGGATCCACGACGCCAATGTGAAAAAGTCCCTTGCCGCAGCTCTTGCGTGACGGTTTTGCCCGCTCGCGCAGAAAATCGGTTTCAACCCAAAAAAATGGTTGCACCCAGGGTCGAAGTCCGTATTTTCCGCATTGCCCAAATCGCACGTGCCTGTGGTCGTGTGTCGGTTGGGAGGGATCCGGACAAGAGGCCGGTTAACTCCCCTAAACTGCCGACAGCCGGAGCGAACCGGTGAACCCCGCCAAACGGGGGACGCGACTTAAAGCAACGACGGACCGGGCTTTTTCGTCTCTGTTGGCTTCCAACGCCAGCGATCGAAGAGGCTAGTCTTTCTTGCCGGGCGTGCGGACGGGTTTTCCCTATCCAAGCGAAGGCCACTGAGGACAGGCGCGGCGCTCAGCCGAACCTGAACTTTCGTGTCCACGGCGCAGCACCCGATTGAAACAACATCGTCCTCCTGGACGGTGAGGTTCCAATCACGCCAGTGATTGTCTGACGTTGCGCGTGTCCACACCACGCAGCGGACGCATCTCTGTCACCGAAGCCAACTCGCTCCGGCGCGCTGACCCGCGCCCTTCGAAGGGATGCCGCGATGACCGACCGTATCATCGAATTTTTGAACGCCCGCCGCCGCGCTGGACGCGACGATGGACCCTGCATGGTGCTCGACCTGAATGTCGTGCGCAGCAATTACGCCGCCTTTGCGCAGTCGCTGCCCGACACCCGCGTCTTCTACGCGGTAAAAGCCAACCCAGCCCCGGAAATCCTGTCGCTGCTCAGCGACCTTGGGTCCTGCTTTGACATCGCCTCCGTAGTGGAAGCCGAGCAGGTTTTGGCCACCGGCTGCTCGCCGGACCGGATCAGCTTTGGCAATACCATCAAGAAAGAACGCGATATTGCACGCGCGTACGAGCTGGGCATTCGTCTGTTCGCGGTTGATTGCGATGCCGAAGTCGAGAAAATCGCCCGCGTTGCGCCCAATTCCAAAGTGTTCTGCCGCATCCTGTGCGATGGCGCAGGCGCGGAATGGCCGCTGTCGCGCAAGTTTGGCTGCGTGCCGGAGATGGCCGTCGGCGTGCTCGAACATGCCCATCGCCTTGGCCTGCAGGCCTATGGCGTCTCGTTTCATGTGGGCTCACAGCAGCGCAATCCACGCATGTGGGATGGCGCCTTGAAATCGGCATCCGGCATTTTCCGGGAGCTTGGCGAGCGCGGCATTCACCTCCAAATGGTCAATCTCGGCGGCGGGTTCCCGACGAAATACCTGAAAGACGTGCCAGCTGTGCGGGCCTATGGGCAGTCGATCTTCCGCAGCCTGCGCAAACATTTCGGCAATCGGATCCCGGAAACCATCATTGAGCCCGGCCGCGGCATGGTCGGCAACGCCGGCATGATCGAAGCCGAAGTCGTGCTGATCTCCAGGAAATCAGCCGATGACACGGTGAAGTGGGTTTATCTCGACATCGGCAAGTTCAATGGCTTGGCCGAGACCATGGACGAAATGATCCGCTACCCGATCCGGACGGACTTTGATGGCGACGAGGTTGAAGCCTGCGTGCTTGCGGGCCCGACCTGCGACTCGGTCGATGTGCTGTATGAGAAGGACCCCTACTTCCTTCCCGTCAGCTTGGAAATCGGTGCCAAGGTGCTGATCGAGGGAACCGGGGCCTACACCACGACCTATTCCGCCGTAGGCTTCAACGGGTTCCCGCCCCTCAAGTCCTACGTCATTTGACAGGCCGCATGTGGTTGGGGCGGAGATAAGGCCCGTTCCAACCATACCTCGTTCGGCACGCTGTCATGATGTTGCAGATTATGGTTTGG
>CAIZGQ010000256.1 GCA_903932565.1 uncultured Hyphomicrobiales bacterium | reverse complement strand
TTTGTCCAAGAACTGTGCGGATGTTTCAGGAACGTTGCGAAGAGTGAGATGAAAGCCATGGAATTTTTTCCGTATTTCATCCCACGATCCGTTGACATCAAGATAATCGATAGGGAGGTGACACGCGCATCGACATTTCTTGCCTCACCCGATGTGACCGCTGCATCAACTAGCTTGATCATCTCGGACAGTATCTGACGTTTGGCCCTGACGTGCAGCTTTGCGATCGATTCTGGCAGCTCTGCTTCGCTGCGGTCCAGCAAACGGAAATGCGTTACCGGATCAGCAACCCACAACACAAGTCGTCGCACAACTTCACGAATCCGCTCCAGGGGATTTACATATTCGGCATTGACGTCCGCAAAGATCCTTGCGACCGGCACCGTGACGCCGCGCATGATCTCTTCGAGAAGCGCCTCCTTGTTTGGGTAATAATGGTAAATTGAGGAACGGGTCATCCCAAGCGCGTCTGCCACGTCCTTGAGGCTTGTTGCCGCAAATCCTTTTGCTGCAAACAAGGCCGCAGCCGATTGAAGAAATTGCGCCGCAAGTAGATCCCGGCGGGCGCCTTGGCTCGGCTCGACTTTCACCGGTGTGCGGCTGGAAATTTTGCGTCGCGTCACAGGATCTGATGTTTTCTTAGAAAGCAGCGCCACGTGCCATGTCCCCAGAAGTTGCCGAAAAAGATGCTGTCTGAACGTTTTTGATGCTCACGCAAAATTGCCCGACGCACTATTGCCTTGGGAAAAATTCTGCAAGCCAGTCTCGAATTGCCGCACCCGCTTTCGTGCGGCCTGGAACCTCACCTTCAACGAGGGGTTGGCCATGATGATCGCCATCAAAATCGAAACGGCGTTTATGAGTGGAAGGAACGACATTGAAAATCGCACTGACGTCAGAGGGGAAGACGACCTGGTCGCCACTGTAGCCAATAAGAAGGAGCGGTTGCTCAATCGAGCGCGCCGTCTCGAACATGTTGGCACGCGACGTCAGTCCGGACCATGTCGAAAGCCAAGCCTCAGGCGTGCAGAAGCGCGCAAAACCAACGACGCCAAAATTTGTCGCATAAGGGTCGTTGCTCCAGATAGATCCAATCTGGCGCTTTGAGGGATCAATTGAAATATCCCAGCAGCGAAGATCCGCATCGGTCCGCCAGATCGTCATCGCACTAGTATGTGCACCTAAAATAAGATCTGCACGACTGCCGCCCGCCTTGGCACGCGCGCGAGCCGACAGACGACGCTCAATCATGTTTTGTGCGATCTCGTCAAGGCGCGCCACACGCTGGCGCTGAGCCTGCCGGAATTTTTCAATAAAAGCTCTGGCGTAATTGGCTCCGTCAGGCGCGGGTCGATAGCCATTGCTGGGATCGAGGAAATCTAATTCAGGATTGATCGACAGCGGGTCAGACTCATCTACGACAGATGGGTCAATGCAGTTCAACAGAACAACGCCCTGCCCTGGATGCGGCGACACAAGGATTATCCCGTCGGCAACCGGCATATTTAGCGTGGCAAGGCCGGTCGGGCGGCCTCCAGGCGTCTTCTGCAAGCGTTCTACATCCCCAAGTCGCGATTGCTGATTATAGAATGTGTAGAGACTTGCTCCGCCCGAATTGCCAATCAAGATGATTGATTTGAATCCAGAGTCTTTCAGGAAATTCAGTCCAGCTGCCACATCCAGAAGCGCGATTTCATGTTCGAGCCGAATATCCGAGCCGACAGCGCGCGTGGTTTGCGTGAAAACCGAATAGCCCGCAGATAACAATTCCGGGACGAGATAATGGCTCGCGAGAAACTCGCGGGGATGCATGATACAGGCGACGACCTCGGAGGGACCGTTTGTGTATAAAAAGCCATTCACGGCGGCATTGTCGGCGGTGCGGAGCGGCTGAACAGTGACGCTGCTTCCATCAGGCAGCGAACCCATAGTCCAGCCCGCGTTCCGAAATCCAGCCGTTGGCTCGCGCTTGCTCATCGCATATCTCATTGTCATTGGCGTCGGGAATTTGACATTAGCGTCATTTTTTCATTGATTCAAACTTATTTCGGGTTGACCAAATCGACGCACCCGCAGAATATTAGACATTGGCGTCTAGGAGCTGATGCGCATGGACCACCAAAAGGTGACGTTTGCGCAATGGGAGGATTGATCGTTGAGTTCCCACACAAATCTGCGGACTGCGGCGGCCGGGACCGCTTCCCTCGCTGGTCCGGCCCCGCGCTACCCAATCGATGGCATGACCTACCACGCGGCAGGGGAAGCTCGTCGGCAGATCGAAGCTGGAAACTGGATTGACTGCTCGATCGGCGAAAGCCTACGGCGTGCAAGCAGACTGCATCCCTCGAAGGTGGCGATCGTGGACCGCGGAATTTCAATAACCTTTGCAGACCTCGACCTCGCATCTGAATCAATCTCGGCCTCATTGCTCGAACTCGGACTTCGCCCTGGAGATCGTGCGCTGTTCCAGCTTGGTACATCGGCCAGCTTTTTCAAAGCTTTCTTCGGCTGCCTGAAGGCGGGCGTCATTCCGGTTTGCACGCTGCCGCAATATCGCGAAGCAGAAATGCGGCATTTCGCAGCCGTGACAGAAGCACGAGCGATCTTTGTTCAAGCCGACGTAAATCTGCGCTTTGACCAGGTAGCATTTGCGCTGGAACTGGCTGAATCCACGAACTCAATTGAACATATCATTGTCGTTCGCGGCACACGCGAAAAGACGATTTCGCTCGAAGCGATGGAGGCATCTTTTGACGCGCAAAGAGCGCGAAGAATGACGAGCACTGTCGAACCGAGCCCGCTCGACGTTGCTGTTTTCCAGTTGTCGGGCGGCTCGACAAATCTTCCGAAAATCATTCCCCGGATGCATGGCGAATATCTTGGAGCAACACTTCAGCTTTCGCAGCGCTATGACCTGACAGGTGACGACGTCACGCTCTGGAGCCTACCCCTGATCCACAATGCCGGGACGCTGTTCGCAGTCCTACCCGTTGCACTACAGGGTCGCACGCTCGTTTTGCAGCCGCAGGTTGATGTCGTTGAGATGCTGCATCTGGTCGAACTGCACCAGGTCACATTTACAGGCAGCATTGGCCCGATTGCCGCAAAGCTTCTTGAAATCCCGAATATAGACAAGGCAGGGATCAAGTCGCTCCGGCAGTTTTTCTCGCTCACCCGTGCTGAAGCCGTCGAAGAGCATGTCGGCCTTCCTGTTGGGCAGATGTTCGGCATGACGGAAGGAATGGTGTTTGCTGCGCCCCCAACTGCCTCCGCCAGGATACGCCACGACACGGTCGGTTATCCCGTTTCGGCCGGCGATGACGTTAGGCTGCTAGTGCCTGGCGCAGACACGGACGTTCCGTTTGGCGAGATTGGCGAATTGTGTTTTCGTGGCCCCTCAACCCTCACCTGCTATTTCAAGGACCCCGAGACTACAAAGACAAGTTTTTCAAAAGACGGTTATCTGCGTTCGGGTGACCTCATGCGTGCCCACCTGATCGATGGACATGTCTGCTATTCATTCGAGGGGCGGATCAAGGACAACATCAATCGCGGCGGTGAGAAGATCGGAGCCGAAGAGATTGAAGGTCTTGTCGGTCGCCATCCCGACGTCGCGGACGTCCGCGTTGTTGCCATGCCGGACCCTGTCTATGGGGAAAAGGCTTGTGCGTTCATCATCCCGCACGCCGACAGCGGAAACATGTCGATCACCTCAACACGCTCAGGAAGTTTGTACTTTGCAATTCCCAGGCTGAGGAGAAACGCTCCTAGACTTTCGACACTGATGGGT
>CAIZGQ010000255.1 GCA_903932565.1 uncultured Hyphomicrobiales bacterium | reverse complement strand
TGG
The DNA here is from genome assembly GCA_903932565.1 of uncultured Hyphomicrobiales bacterium. Taxonomy (GTDB): domain Bacteria; phylum Pseudomonadota; class Alphaproteobacteria; order Rhizobiales; family Beijerinckiaceae; genus Terripilifer. The sequence continues at coordinate 1,537 of CAIZGQ010000255.1, read as the reverse complement.
GTCGACGACGACGCCATTGCCGATGATCGACAGCTTGCCCGGGCGGACGATGCCGGAGGGGAGCAGCGAGAGCTTGTAGACTTTGCCGTCGATGACCAGCGTGTGGCCCGCGTTGTGACCGCCCTGGAAGCGCACAACAACATCGGCCTCAATCGACATCCAGTCGACAATCTTGCCTTTGCCTTCGTCGCCCCACTGGGCGCCGACAACCACCACATTCGCCATATCAAACTTCGCCGTATTGGATGCCAAAACTGGCCGTTGCAGATCGCAAATGCCGGGCCTTTTGGTCGTGGCTTGGCTGTTGGATGCTTGATCCAAAACAAAACCCCGGCGCAAGGCCGGGGCTCATTGCGACAAACAAGTAACCGAACGCGCCTTCTCAGGCAAGCCAGCGATCCCGCGCCGCCGCGGTTCTGGGGCTTGTACTCACTCTGCCGCCTGGCGCTTGCCCTTGGTCGTGGCAGCGACAGGCAGCGGCTGCATGGGCCGACGGGCTAGCACCTCTTTCAGGAAGTGCCCGGTATGGCTGCGTGGTTGCTTGGCAATGTCCTCGGGCGTGCCCACAGCCACGACCTCGCCACCCCCGTCACCACCCTCCGGCCCCATGTCGATGATCCAGTCGGCGGTCTTGATGACTTCCAGATTGTGCTCGATGACAACGACGGAATTGCCCTGCGCGACAAGCTCGTGCAGCACTTCGAGCAGCTTGGCGACATCGTGGAAATGCAGACCCGTTGTTGGCTCGTCGAGAATGTAGAGTGTGCGTCCGGTGGAGCGACGCGACAATTCCTTCGACAACTTGACGCGCTGTGCCTCGCCGCCTGACAGCGTCGTCGCCTGCTGGCCAACCTTCACGTAGGACAAGCCAACGCGCATCAGCGTGTCCATCTTTTCGCGAATCGATGGCACGGCTTTGAAAACCTCGCGCGCTTCCTCGACAGTCATGTCGAGAACGTCCGCAATGGACTTGTCGCGATACTTCACTTCCAGCGTTTCGCGGTCGTAGCGCTTGCCTTTGCAGACATCACAGGTGACGTAAACGTCGGGCAGGAAGTGCATCTCGATCTTGATAACACCATCGCCCTGGCAGGCTTCGCAGCGCCCGCCCTTGACGTTGAACGAGAAGCGCCCCGGCTGATAGCCACGCGCCTTGGCCTCCGGCAATCCGGCAAACCATTCGCGCATGGGCGTGAAAGCGCCAGTGTAGGTCGCGGGATTGGAGCGCGGTGTACGACCAATCGGCGACTGATCGATATCGATGACCTTGTCGAGCAGTTCGAGGCCGTCGATGCGATCATGTGGCGCAGGATTTTCGCTCGCCCCGTTGAGGTGGCGGGCCACTGCTTTGTACAGCGTGTCGATGACAAGTGTCGACTTGCCGCCGCCCGACACGCCGGTGATGCAGGTGAAGGTGCCCAGCGGAATTTCGGCTGTCACGTTTTTCAGATTGTTGCCGCTGGCATTGACGATTTTGAGGAAGCGCCCCGGTGTGGCCTTGCGCCGTGCGCGCGGGACGGCCACCTGCAACTCGCCC
>CAIZGQ010000254.1 GCA_903932565.1 uncultured Hyphomicrobiales bacterium | reverse complement strand
GTGCCCTGAATGATTTCGTCAATCATTTTGCCGCTCCCTTTTTCTTTCCAATAGCGATCGTGGCGCGCTGTAATTCTTTGCTGGGCAGGTCCGCGATGGACTTGATCCCGAAGTAATTGCAGAACGATTCGTCAAAACCCTCCGCGACCTCGTTGCACATTTTTGTCAGCATCTTTGCTTGCTCAGGCGTGATGGTTGCAACGGGAGGAATTACCTCGCCGGTCACCACGTCATAGTCCGGCACGTTCTCATAAGCTGGCGCCGCGGGTCGATCGTCGGCAATCGCCTGGCCCATTTCGTCGCTGGTATAGAGGCCGGAAAGTTCGTGCGGGAAACCCTTGCGGAGCGCGAGGCTTTCGGCGCATTTTGCCAACATCACATCGGGCATCACGGCCCACATGCGGGTCGGCGTGCCGTCCTTCTTTGTCTGTGCGTAGGACTTGAAGCGGGCCACACCCCAGCACGGTTCTTTGAAATCGCTGCGAAGCACGCCGACGCGGGCGGCTACAGGCGGCGCATCATTCAGCCACACGTCGCACCATTGTCCGTCCGCGCCACACCAATAGGGGCCGACTTGTCCGGCGTATTTGCCCGTGCGCTCCGCGATAAGCCGGAAACCGTCGATCGAAACCTGAATCGACATCACCTCGCGACCGGCCTGCGTGTCGTATCGCTTGACGGCGTAAATCTGCCGCGTCAGCGGATCGAGGCCGGTACGTTCTGCCTGATGCAGAAACATCTTCAGTTCGTCGTTGGTCCCGCCTTTGCAAATCGTCCGCTTGATAAGATCGATTTGATCGGAATCGAAATGCGGTCGGATCGCAACCTCTTGGGACGTGGCTCGCAATGCTACATTCATGATACTAACTCCTCACCACACACAAACAGATCGAACGAACGACTCGTAGGATTCCTGCGGCGTCTTGCCGTTCTGGAAATCCTCGAAAAACGGATAGATGGCGTTAGCGAGATAGTATTCGTCGCGCAGCGCGAATTTCGCCTTGAGTTCGCTTCGCCATGCCGTGTACGGAGATACTTTCATTTGCCTACTCCGCAGCAACGGCGAAAATCTCGCCGACCTGAAACTGTGTCAGTGCGAAATCCATTTCCTCAGACACCTCACCAAGGGCTTCCAGATCGGCCATTGCGAGGTTGTACAAAGCGCGGGCGGTTTCCGTGCTGTCGTGAAATTCCTGCTGGGCCGCTTCACGCTCCCGATCCCATCGGGGAGAACCGCGATAGGCGCGGGCGTCAGACATCCGCGCGTTGTATTGGGCGAGCTGCGGCTTGGTCACGCCGGCAAACCAGCGGCCCATAAATTCGGAATCGGTGGTCATCACGCGGCCTCCTCTATTGGCTTGGTTGCGGTAACGGCATTGATAGCGTCAGCATAGGCTTGCGCCCGTTCGACCGCATAGGTGTTTCCGTCGGCGTTGAAATAAAGCGTAAACTCGTCGTCCGATTTTCTGCCATATGCGTTCTGGAAAACGGTCACCCGGACCCAAGCGACAAGATTGCCGCTTTCGGTCGTCGCACTATCTGCGAACGCCGACATGTGCGTGACGAAGTGAGACGATAAAGTGAATGACATTGTGTG
>CAIZGQ010000253.1 GCA_903932565.1 uncultured Hyphomicrobiales bacterium | reverse complement strand
GCTGATAGCCACGCGCCTTGGCCTCCGGCAATCCGGCAAACCATTCGCGCATGGGCGTGAAAGCGCCAGTGTAGGTCGCGGGATTGGAGCGCGGCGTACGACCAATCGGCGACTGATCAATATCGATGACCTTGTCGAGCAGTTCGAGGCCGTCGATGCGATCATGTGGCGCGGGATTTTCGCTCGCTCCATTCAAGTGACGGGCGACAGCCTTGTAGAGCGTGTCGATGACAAGTGTCGACTTGCCGCCGCCTGACACGCCGGTGATGCAGGTGAACGTGCCCAGCGGAATTTCGGCTGTGACGTTTTTCAGATTGTTGCCGCTGGCATTGACGATTTTGAGGAAGCGCCCCGGTGTGGCCTTGCGCCGTGCGCGCGGGACGGCCACCTGCAACTCGCCCGTCAGATACTTGCCCGTCAGCGAATTCGGGTTGGCGAGGATCTGCGCTGGTGTGCCTTCGGCCACGATGCGCCCGCCGTGAATGCCGGCACCTGGCCCCACATCGACAACATAATCGGCCGTCATGATGGCGTCTTCATCATGCTCGACGACAATCACCGTGTTGCCAAGATCGCGCAGTCGCCGCAGCGTATCGAGCAGACGCGCATTGTCGCGCTGGTGCAGGCCGATCGAGGGCTCATCCAGCACATACAAAACGCCCGTCAGGCCCGATCCGATTTGCGAGGCCAGCCGGATGCGCTGGCTTTCGCCGCCCGACAAGGTGCCCGAGGCGCGCGCCAGTGTCAGATAATCAAGGCCCACATCGAGCAAGAATGTCAGGCGGTCGCGGATCTCTTTCAGGATTCGCCCGGCGATTTCATTGCGCTTTTTGTCGAGATGCTTTGGCAGGTCCGTGAACCATTGCACCGCGTGGCGAACCGAAAGCTCGGAAATTTCGCCGATGTGGCAGTTGTGGATTTTTACCGCCAGCGCTTCGGGCTTCAGGCGGAATCCTTTGCAGGACCGGCACGGTGTCGCCGACATATAGCGGCTGATTTCTTCACGCGCCCACTCGCTGTCGGTTTCAAGGTAACGCCGCTCAAGATTGGTGACGACGCCTTCAAACGGTTTCTTCACATCATAGGCGCGCAAGCCATCATCGTAGGAAAACTTGATGTCCTGATCGCCCGAGCCATACAGGATGATGTCGCGCGCGACCTTGGGCAGTTCGTTCCAGGGCGTATCAAGCCGAAACTTGAAAGCCCGGCCAAGGGCCTCGAGCGTCTGCATGTAATAGGGTGATGTTGAGCGCGCCCAAGGTGCCACGGCGCCCTTGCGCAAGGTGAGCTTGGGGTCGGGCACCACCATGCCAGCGTCGATCTTCTGCTCGGAGCCAAGACCGCTGCAGGTGGGGCAGGCGCCAAACGGATTGTTGAATGAGAACAGCCGCGGCTCGATCTCGGTAATCGTGAACCCTGAGACAGGGCAGGCGAATTTTGCCGAAAAGATAATGCGCTTGGGCTCGCCCTTCGCGTCTTTCTCGTCAACATATTCGGCGACCGCAATACCATCGGCCAGCTCAAGCGCTGTCTCAAAACTTTCCGCCAGCCGTGCGCCCATGTCGGCGCGCACAACAATGCGATCGACGACGACATCAATGTCGTGCTTCAATTTTTTGTCGAGAGTTGGCACGTCGTCGATGGCATAATATTCGCCGTCAATACGCAGGCGCTGGAAGCCGCGTTTTTGGAACTCTGCGATTTCCTTGCGATACTCGCCCTTGCGGCCGCGGATGACGGGAGCCAGCAGATAAAGCCGCGTGCGCTCGGGCAGGGTCACGACCCGGTCCACCATCTGGCTGACGGTCTGGCTCTCAATCGGCAAGCCGGTGGCGGGTGAATACGGAATGCCGACGCGCGCCCAAAGAAGACGCATGTAATCGTGGATTTCCGTCACCGTGCCAACGGTCGAGCGTGGGTTCTTCGACGTGGTCTTCTGTTCAATGGAAATGGCAGGCGATAGGCCGTCGATCTGGTCGACGTCCGGCTTTTGCATCATTTCCAGAAATTGTCTGGCGTAGGCCGACAGGCTTTCCACATAGCGGCGTTGGCCTTCCGCATAGATTGTATCGAACGCCAGCGACGATTTGCCCGACCCTGACAGGCCGGTAAACACCACCAGTTGATCGCGCGGGATCGTCAGATCGACATTCTTGAGATTGTGCTCACGCGCGCCGCGGATCACCAGATGCTTGCT
>CAIZGQ010000252.1 GCA_903932565.1 uncultured Hyphomicrobiales bacterium | reverse complement strand
CGGCGAGTTTGCGGCCTTTGCGGCGGGCCTCGGGCAGTTGCGGCACCGGTCCTCGAGTGCAGAGGACCTCGCGGAATCGATGGCGGACACGCAGGCGCGGGTTGCGATGCTGACAACCTATCGGAAGCAGCTGATGGAAATGCAGGGGAAAAGCGGCAATAACGTGGAGGCAGCCATCAAAGTAGCTTCCGAGTTGTCGACGGTGCAGTCGGACCTTGAGAAGGCGACTGGCGAGGCGGCATTCCAGGTGAAGCGCACGGCGACAGAGATCGTCGCGTTGCAACTGATCGTGGGGAATCAGACGGCGTTCTGGCGGGCACCTCGCGAGGCGTTGGCGGGCTTTGCGGAGAATTTCTCGACGGGACTCGCGGCCGCAATTACGGCCGTGGCGCTGGTCCTGCCGTGGTCGCTGGTGGTGGTGCCCGGGTTCTATTTGGTGAGGTGGATGTGGAGGAGACGGAATTAGGGACGGACTCGATTGCCACTCACGGTATAAAATAGAACGGATTTGGGACCTTGAACGTGCGCTGAGCCTATCCGGGATTTTGTGTGCGAGGCATAACATGAGGGAAGATCATGGATATGCCAACCAAGAAGAGAACCGTAGCCGCACAGGCGGCAGCCCGCGGCCCGCTGCGGGAGATGCCTGCTGAGCTGATCGAGCAGCTGGTGCAGGGGCCGATGAGCCCGAGCGAGGTCCAGGACCTGTTTCTGTCGTTCCAGAAGGCCGTCATCGAGCGGGCCATGAGCGCGGAGATGAGCCATCACCTGGGCTACAAGCCCGGTGAGGGCAAGCCTGAGGGGCAGACCAACGAGCGCAACGGCGCCAGCGGCAAGACCGTGTTGACTGACAAGGGGGCCGTGCGGATCGATGTCCCGCGCGACCGCGATGGCAGCTTTGAGCCGATTCTGATCCCGAAGCACGAGCGGCGCTTCACCGGCTTCGACGACAAGATCATCGCCATGTATGCCCGCGGCATGAGCGTGCGGGAGATCCAGGGCTTTATCGCCGAGAGCTACGGCACGCAGGTTTCACCGGACTTCATCAGCTCAGTGACCGACGAGGTCATGGCCGAGACGCTTGCGTGGCAGAGTCGCCCGCTCGAGCAGATGTACCCGGTGGTGTTCTTCGACGCCCTGCGCGTGAAGATCCGCTCCGATGGCGGCGTGACCAACAAGGCTGTGTATTTGGCGCTGGGCATCCAGGCCGACGGCCAGCGCGACGTGCTGGGCCTGTGGATCGAGCAGACCGAGGGGGCCAAGTTCTGGCTCAAGGTGTTCAACGACCTCAAGACCCGCGGCTGCCATGACATCCTGATCGCCGTGGTCGATGGCCTCAAGGGCCTGGCCGACGCGATCAACACGGTGTTTCCGAAGACCACGGTCCAGACCTGCATCGTGCATCTGATCCGCAACAGCCTGGACTATGCGGGCTGGAAGGATCGCAAGCTCGTGGCCCAGGCGCTGCGACCGATTTACACGGCAGTCAGCGAAGCAGCAGCAAAGGACGCGCTGCAGGCCTTTGCCAAGGGCCCGTGGGGCCTCAAGTACCCCTCGATCGTGCAGTCCTGGACGCGGGCATGGGAACACGTGATTCCGTTCTTTGTGTTCCCGCCGGACATCCGACGCGTGATCTACACGACCAATGCGATCGAGAGCCTGAACATGCAGTTGCGCAAGATCATCAAGACGCGGGGTCACTTCCCGAACGATGAGTCAGCAATCAAGCTTCTGTGGCTGGCGCTGCGCAATGCGTTGAACAAATCCGTGCGCAGGGCGTTCGACTGGAAGGTCGCAATGAACCAGTTTGCCATCCTGTATGGCGATCGGTTTACACTGGCAAAGAGCTAACGAGACCGATTGAATGATTAATCCGCCTCGCCCACAGAATTACGGATACGCCCCGTGCGCTCCGAGTGCCCTCCGACGAGATCACTCTCTTGATCTCCGACGTTCGCAATGATGACAAAACCTTCCGCTTCCACTTGCGCCCGCGCCCCGGTCTTATAGGCCGCGACAGTGCCGGTATGGTCATGCCGCATTACCAACCCCTCCCATCCCCGATACCCGACCAGCCAGAGATTCAGTTCTGTCGCGCTCTTCTCGGGCGGATCGTCATATCGCCCTGTTACGAAAAATACGGAGACACCCAATCGGGTTGCCTCCTGGTAGAGATGCAGGGTAGGAGCGATCGCTGTCGCCCTAAAAGACTGGTCCCATGCAAGGTTACCGCAGGGTATTTGAACAGGAATTGAACACGGTCCGTTGAAAATGTAGGCGAAATCGTTCGCTGCGATTTCGTCCCAATTGGAAAGAGATGTTTCGTCGACGTCGAGTATTAGCGCAGGTTTCTTGACTTTCGCCGCCCGCGATTTTACCCATTCTTCCGCCGCGGAAAGGACGGTGGCCACTTGGAGTGGATAGTCCCTGGCGTGGTAGTCCTTTAGCTCCTGTTTGAGTTGTCCGAGATTTCGCGGTTCAGTTGATGTATCCGCATGTGTGGTGCAGACGACCGCGGCGAATACCAAGAATGCAGCAGCGCATTGAGTGCGAAGATGAGTCATGCGACAGTCCTCCCATCAGTCGATTTCGACCGTGTCGACAATGGTAATCCACGGGTGGCCGCATGCAAGTGATTGTATTAGCGCGGCCTAACGTTATTATTTTTTACCCGGACCGCGCTTAGCCTTGGGTGAAACGCCTTTTTTCTTGCGGTAAGGGACTGTGCCATCTTGCGCCGCATGCGTTATGGGACGGTGGCGGTATTTTTGCATATCGAGGTCGTGAGGTCAGCGCTCTCGATGGCTGTTGCGCAAAAGCGCCTCTACCGCGCGGCTTCTGCGACGCCCCCAAACTTGGTTTTGCGTGGACCAGCACTAGAATGCAATGCGTGATTTCTCGCGTCCGGCCTCGGCGCACGAGTCGCCAGGAGAGCGGGTTTGCGGTGGCCTAGAATGAGCGAAGGACCATAATGGCCCTGAAGCGATCACATGCCGACGAAAGGCCCCTCCTCCGCTCGCGTTTCGATCCCGCCGAAGAGTTATTCAAGGACCGCGGCTACCGCAGCGGCCTGCGCTTCGCCATGCAGCGACGCAGCTCAGCAAGATCTGTCATTTTCATCCACTCCATCACCTCGTGGAATGCTTGGAAGCGATGGGCCCCGGGTAGCCAGGCGGCGAGGAACCAGGCCTCGCACTCGCCGGTCTCGAAGACGAGACTGGGATTGAGCAAGAAGACACAGTTGGGCTCTGCGATCGGGCCTGATATCTCGAGGCATTCCTTCAGGTAGGCTCGGCGGTAGCGCGCTGGGTCTTGCTGGCGGCCGTAGATCCCGTGGTCGCGGAGGGCTTCGGGACAGTCGTCAAGCGATTCGTCACCCCAATTCCCCACCCAGTCGGGACTCTTGTCGCGCAGCCAGGCGAGCTGCTCTGCCGGGAGGATGCGAGAGGAAATGGTGAGCCAGCCGTTGGATTCCCGCAGGAACGCTTTGTATGAGGGTGGCAAGGTCATTCCCAGCCGTTGCTCGACCGCCGTGATTTCGGCGTCGGTAGCGGGAGGGAAGAGATGGCCGCCGTTTCGAATCACCGACCAATAATAGTCTTCAGCGAAATAGTCGAGCTCTGGCCAGCGCTTGTGAATCGCCGGATTCAGCAGTGCGACCACTTCTTCGACTCGTCGCCGCGCTTCCGCGAGAATCTCGTGGTCGGAGCCCCGCTCGCCGAGCGACTGAAACAATCCCTCCGGGAGTTTAACGCCATACGCTTGCGCGGTCTCCTCCAAGGCGTCGCGACGCCCTCCTTCGTAGGATTCTGCAATGCCATCGCGCCGCAAAGACGGGATGAGTACCGCCGTGGCCTGCGCATTCCAGTCGGTGAGGAATTGGTGCCAATCAAACGGATCCTTTTTGCTCATGGGAATCGTTCCGTGGTACCTCGGTAGAAGAGCCCCATCAACGCCCCAAAAGCTGGAGGAGCGCGTCCCGATGCTTTCGGCAGATGCTGTTCTCGTCTTGGATCCAGGTGCTGTGGTACGTCCCAGCCGCCGCGTCGACGGAGAGGCGGCATCGGGAGGCGCCCCGGTCCGGGAGTCCGTAGGTGACCGTTAGGATTTCGCGGTTCGGGATGACGACTTCGCGGGAAAACGGGCCGACAAAGGTCAAGCGGAACTCGGTGCGGCTCGCCTGGAGGCTCACGAAGTGCCGATAGGAGGAGTCGTAGGCGTACCAGACGACGGCGACCACGCCGACGAGGGCAAGAGCGAGGCGGGTCGTTAGTGACATCGGCAGGGGCGAGCGGCGGTAGCCTAGCTGGAATGCGATTGTGATGATGATGACGAGCGACCCGAAGAATAAGACCACATTGCGAAATTCGCGTGTTACCACTGAGAGATCGCCGAAGTTGAGAGTCACAGGCTCTTGCCTCCTCCCAGAGGGGCTATGGCACATGGGACGAACACTAAAGGTCAGTCTCCTCCAGCACAGCGTTTTCATTGGCGTGGTTGCTGTTGTCGCAGGCATATTTCTTGCGCTTTCCGCGGATGACACCGTCCTCGACCTGCAATGCAATTCGCGATTCCTCCACACCGCCGTGATCGCCGCAGGCCCAGTCGACCACCGTGACGGGTCCGTCGCTCGTCCGGAGGGTTTCCCATGCTTGGGCGTAGAGGATCAGCGGCTTTTTCGGATTCCCCGTGGTGGAGAACAGATGCAAATGGGGATTCGAGCGGGAAACGCCCACGGCAACCATCTGGCGTTTGCCGCAGGGCTTTGTGTTCAGTTGCAGCAGAAACTCGGTAGCGCCGCCGTCGTGATCATAATCGGCGAAGTGCATGAGTTCCACGGTGGGACGTTTGGCGACGTTAGCGACAAAGTCGTCGTCGCCGGCGTGGTTGAAATCACTGTCCTTACCATCGCGCAGCGGCTGCCAGCGCTGAACCACCACGTTGCCGGAATCTGAGGTGATTTCCTGCTCGCTCTTAAAGAACAGGCCGAGGCGGATGGACTCTTGCGTGCCATCGGCGAGCAATCGTACCAACGTGAGCTTCCCCTCTTCACCATAGGCGAAGCCGTTGCAGGAGCATGAAAGTGAGAATTCTGCGTTATCCGCTCCGCAGGCGCTTTTTGGCGGTTTCTCCCACCGCAGGGTCCAGGTTTCGGTCTGGCCGTCCACGGTTAGAGTCCTCTGCTCGCGGATCAGCGGGTCGGCAGCGAGGGTGGTCGCAGGAGCAGAGAGGACCGCCCCGACGATTAGGAATGCGATAAACAGGAGGGTTATTGTTTG
>CAIZGQ010000251.1 GCA_903932565.1 uncultured Hyphomicrobiales bacterium | reverse complement strand
TATACCGCCGACCTATCCAAGGAGAAGTTGCTAGACATCGACTCCCCTGAAGCTAAAGACCTTGTTCGTAAGTGGGATAAATCGGTCAAGTCGGACGAGGATTTTGAGGACGTAGCGCCGAATCACTTCATGTTCCCCGAGAAGGCGTTCGCCGATTTTCTGCAAAAGAACGGCTATTCAGGGACGCGCATCGGGAAAGATGTCTCCCTGTTTGGAGATGTTGAGGGTCGCGTAAAGCCAAGTGCAGCCCAACCCAAGAGTGAGCCAGCCTCTCCCGTGCCATCCCAAGGAGCGGAACCCATAAAGTCGGCGCTTGATATTACGCCCGATAATCTGCCGCAGGTGTATGAGCATTTTAAGAATGAGATTGCGAATAGTGACCCGAAGTTATCACCGAATCGCGCCGGAGAATTAGCATCGGCTCGCATTATCAACGCGATAGGAAAGACCTACGCCGACATCAATGGTCGCCTAATTGACGGCGTGAACCCGCAAGAAGAGGCGTTTTACGATCGCTTGGCGGTTGACCGCTGGAATCCCACTGCCGACTTGGAGAAGTTGTCGAGCAGTCGTACTCTGATTTCCGATCGGGACGAACCGATGGCGAATCGCCCGCTGGATGCCGAACCTCTTCCGAACAAACTGGGAGAATTGCAACAGAAAACCGTCGATTTCAAGGCAAAGGCTGACGAAGTATCACGAATAAAAGACCGGACACAACGGTTACAGGCGGCCACTAAATTGGCGCAGGCAGAATTAGAGAAGGCAACAGCCGAGGGCGATTCCGCCAGGGTGGCTATGGCGAAAGCGACATTGGACGAACTGGACAGATTGAACGGCAAGTCCTCCCCCTCTCAGGTTGCCGCCGCGAAAGCCAAAGGGCCAGTACTGGGGAAACTCAAGAAGTCCGCTCCTGCAGTACCAGAGAGCGCCACGCCGAGCGCTCCAGCCAGAGAAGAAGCAGGAAAGACCGGCGTACTTGGCAAGATGAAGAAAGCAGGCAAATAACATGGGTAGTACAGCTCCAAAGATGTTCCCGTCCGCCGCCAATTTCGGCCAGTCCGCCTCCAGTCTTGTCACGACTCCCACCGCACAGCAAGGCGTGGCTGCCGGGGCGTACACCCCTCCCGCGCCTGCCGCACCTGCCGCCGCACCGGCTCCCGCCGCGCCTGCGTCCAACGATGCCGATCCCACGGGCACGTTCAAGTACGACCCCACACTGGCGGGCAATAAGTTCCAACAGATGCAGATGATGAACGATCCCAACTCCAATAGTCACAATGGATCATGGGAGCGGCGTTTCTTCAATACCAACTGAGCGATCCTCCCCGGATTGCTGAGTCATAGCCTTTCTGCGCCTTTCTGAACCAACCCATCACACTTTACCGTGACGCCCGTCACTTACGCCACGTTACCCCTACTATTTCGCTTGACAACCTAAATCAAGTCCAGTTATATTCTATTCAACCGTTAGAGGTTACCTAATGGACGTTGCCCATGAGTGAGTCTCAACGCCTTCCGCTTGAAAAGCAAGTTCAGATAGCGGAAACGGCGAAGCAGAACCCCGGCATTTCCAGCATGAAGTTAGGTCAACTGTGCGGAGTCGGAAAAGATGCCGCCATTCGATACCGCAACTTCACCGCCCCACCTAGTAAGCCATCCCCCTCCGTCATCGAGATCCCCGAACCAGCCATAGACGCCGACATCAAGAAACTGCTGAAAAAGCAGCCCATGAGTGCG
>CAIZGQ010000250.1 GCA_903932565.1 uncultured Hyphomicrobiales bacterium | reverse complement strand
TGCAGCCAAAACAATCAAGCCGCCATCGGTCTCAATCACGCGCTTATTTACGATGAGGGCTTTATAAGCCGCTTTATCAATACTGCGGATGACGCACTGGGGTCTGCTCTTGTGCGTTTTGTTCGCCAAACCGCCAGCGTGGATGCTGCGTCATGATGCAATTCAAGATATTTGTCTTGGCGGACGATGTGCCATCGTTCCGGTCTATCAAGCTGACAGAACGTCGGGGTTAAGATGTCAAACGCGTCACGGCAAAAATTCGAGATTGTTCAAACCTGATCGACTTTCGTTTCTGAGACCAGCTGTCCCATATGATAGAATTTTTTTCTTTTCAAAAGGCCGCGCCAATGGCCGGATCATATCTAAATAGCCGCCAAAGGGCGCTGTCGTCTGAGCGAAGCATTTGAAAAGGAAATCCTCATGAAAGTTCGCAACTCTCTCATCGGCGCGGCCATCGAACGTCGTGAAGATCTTCGATTTCTGCGCGGGCGGGGGACTTATGTCGCGGATTTGACACGACCAGATCTGCTTTTCGGTGTCGTTCTGCGAAGCCCGGTTGCGCATGGCCGCATTCGCAAGCTCGACGTTACGCGCGCGCTTTCCATGCCTGGCGTGCATAGTGTGATCACCGCGGACGATCTTGGACCCGTTATGCCCAAGATTGCGTTGCGGCTTGACCCGCTTCCGGAATTCAAGGTCTTCGAGCAGCCTGTGATTGCCAGCAAGAAAGTTCGTTACGTTGGCGAGCCTGTTGCTTTTGTGTTGGCAGAGAGCATGGCGCAGGCGGAGGATGCCCTCGAAGGTCTTGATCTTGATATCGAAGCTTTGCCAGCTATGATCGACTCTCACATGGCCTTGAAGGGTGACACGTTACTGTTTGAAGAAAACGGCACGAATTCGCCAGCAACGATTGCTGGAATCCGTGGCGATGCAGAAGCGGCGTTTGCGCGCGCAAGCTATACGCGCAAGGAAAAATTCAAGGTTCATCGTCATTCGGCTGTGCCGATGGAGACACGCGGTCTCCTTGCCGAATGGGACAGGGATGCGGGTCGCATGAGCGTTTATGGGGCGGCAAAGGTCCCTTTTCACAATCGTGCGGCGTTGGCGGCTCTTCTGGATCTCCCTGAAGACCAAATTTTGATGGTCGAGAATGATGTTGGGGGTGGCTTTGGCGCCCGCGGCGAATTTTATCCGGAAGATTTCCTTGTTCCCTTTGCAGCGCGTCGCACCGGTCGACCAGTGAAATGGGTGGAGGACCGTCGTGAAAATCTGTTGGCCATGAATCATGCGCGCGAATCCGAATGCGAAATTGAGATCGCTTGCGATTCTGAGGCCCAGATTATTGGATTGCGTGCCAAATCCATCGTTCACTGCGGAGCCTACTTGCGCACAACTGGCTCGACACCCGCGCGCAATATTGCGCAGGTCATCACGGGGCCATATCGGATTGAGAATGTTCACAGCAGTGTCGCGCTTCTGGTGACCAACAAAACACCAAGCGGGACCTATCGTGGGCCGGGCCGTTATGAATCAGATTTCTTTCGTGAACGGATGCTCGACCTGGTCGCAGCTGACTTCGGGTTGGACAGAGTGGAGTTTCGGCGTCGCAATCTCATACGCGAGAGTGACATGCCCTGGGCGATGCCGACGGTTGGCAAAACGTCGAGCGCAACGGACAGTGGCAATTACGAACAAACGCTTGATCGCTGCCTCAGCGAATTTGATTGGGTCAAAAAGTCCGAGCTTCAGGGACGGCTGATCGAGGGGAAGTACCACGGCATTGCGATTGGCTGTTATGTGGAGGGTGCGGGTTCGGGGCGTGAAGCTGTTCGGATACGGTTGGAACGTGATGGGACCTTGTCCGTTGCCACAGGCTCATCGGCGATCGGGCAGGGTATTGAAACTGTTTTTGCGCAGATGGCGGGTGACGCTCTGGGACTGCCGCTCGATAAAATTCGTGATGTGGGGCATGGCTCGACAGATCTCGTGCGCGATGGCGTCGGCTCTTTTAGCTCGCGCTCCATTGTCATGGGCGGATCGGCACTGCTGGATGCCGCCAGCAAATTGAAAGCGGAGATCGTGCGTCTCGCCGCGGATCGCTTGCAATGCTCACCCGATGCCATCGAACTGCTGGATGGATATGCGATTGGACCTGCTGCCCAGCGCATCTCCTTTGGTGAGATCGCTCATGAGATTGGGCCAATTGACGGCTCATTCGCGACACCGAAGCGGACCTACAGCT
>CAIZGQ010000249.1 GCA_903932565.1 uncultured Hyphomicrobiales bacterium | reverse complement strand
GGCTCCATGGCGATACCCGGGCTCATTCGCCCGGTGAAGGCAGGCGAGCGCGTGCTCGTCGATGGTGGCGCGGTCAATCCCCTGCCCTTCGGGTTGCTGGCGGGCAAGGCAGATCTCGTGATTGCCTGTGACGTCACCGGTGGGCCTCTGCCGGGCCGTCACGCAGCCCCCAAGGCCATCGAGGCCATACTGGGCTCAGCGCAGATCATGCAGGCGACCATCACCAATGAAATGCTGATGCGTTCGACGCCCGACATTCTGGTGCGTCCGGATGTCGACGCCTTCCGGGCGCTCGATTTCTTCCGGGTCGCGCAGATTCTGGAAGCGTCCGAACGCGTGAAGGACGACCTCCGGCGGCAACTTGCGCCCCACTTGATCTGAGCAATCGCAGCCTTCTGCCGCCGCAGTCGTCCCGTGACGCCCGCCCGAAAAAATTTCGCGGACGCGTCTTGCGGCAAATCAAAGCCTCCCCAAATCTTGGAAACGCGGGCCAAATCGGCCGCGTACATCAGATGGCGCCCCGCCCCCGGGGGCCGGACCGCGCCACATATTGCTTCCATTGGAGGATATGATCATGCGTACATTCGACCTGTCACCCCTGTATCGCTCGACCGTTGGTTTCGACCGCCTGTTCAGCCTGATCGATCAGATCGGCCCGAGCGAAACCTCTCCCGCCTACCCGCCCTACAACATCGAGCGGACCGGCGAGACGACCTACCGCATCACAGTTGCAGTTGCCGGCTTTGCCGAGCGCGATCTGTCGATTGAAGTGAAGGAGAACAACCTTCTCATTCGCGGCACGAAGGAAGCTGCCGAAGCGGCAAATTCCGATGCTGATACGAAGATCGTGGAAGTTCTTTACCGTGGCATCGCCGCCCGTGCGTTCGAGCGACGCTTCCAGCTTGCAGATCATGTGCAGGTGACAAGTGCCAAACTCGAAAACGGTTTGCTAAGTGTCGACCTTGTTCGGGAGATCCCGGAAGCCAAGAAGCCGCGTCAGATTCCGATTGGCAGCAACACCAATGCGCCATCCGCGCAGGTGATTGAAGGACAGCGCGCTGCCTGACTTGCAAATGCGGGGCTCGCGCTTTGAAGCGGGCCGCTCTGGACATACGAAAGGCACCGATCATCTCGGTGCCTTTTTTATTTCGGACGCAAGAACGTTGCGGCGTCAGCTCAATCGAGAGGATTGATGGGGACACCATTGGCAAAGCCAGCCTTGTTGTCCTGGGAGGCGGGCGCAGTTGCTGCCGAAGGTGCGCGCGGTGTTGCAGCAACCGGCGGCACCGCGGGCTGGGGCGCATCCGAAACCAGCGCTGGTTGCGCAATCGCCGCAGAAGCCTTTGCTGGCTCGGCGGCCCGCGGCGTGGCCCGCGGCTCGATTGGGTTCACGGTCGCCTCGGATGGCGCAGGCGGTGTGACTTTCGAAGCAGGTGCGGGATCCACAGAATTCACCGGACTGGCAGACCGGGCACTGTCGCGCGCAGCTTCTCTGGCGGCCCGCGCGCGGCTGGCGCGGGTCGAACGCGGCTCACGGGTCGGGGTATCCTGAACGCGTGGTTCCACCGGGCGCTGCTGTTGCATATAGCCCGGCCCTGCTGGCGGATATGTTTCGCGCGATGCATAGGACTCACCCGGATAGACCGGGCTTGGCGCAAAGCCGCGGCTTTCCGGAACAAACCCCGCCGGGCGCGGCGGACCATAGGCAAACGCCTGCAAAACCTTGCCGCGATACGCGTCGATCACAAGGCGCATCTGGCGACCGCGCGCGTCGGTGACATCTGCGAGATAGACGCCGCCATTACGCTGCAGCGCCGAATTAAACCGCATTCCCCTGCCGGCCAGACGACGCATAATTTCGCCCGGCGGAACGGACGGTGCGGCATCCGCGTCAAAAGTGCGCCCGCCACCACCCAGCCAGCCAAACAGCTGCGCCTGCGCGGGCTGTGCGCCAACCAGCGCCGTACCAAGAAGGACGCTTGCAAGCGCAACAGAGCGTGCCGCCCGCACACAGGCGCGCTGGGTTAACAACGGAACGAAACGAGCAACAAAAACGCCTGATGGCATACCCAATCCCTCAACCGAACACGTCCTGAGCGGAAAACCTTCAAGGTCAGCGGTTTGTTCCGCAGCCCTTCTACGCACGCACTCAGCCTGCAGTCGCATGACAAGTGTAACAAATATCATTCCAGAATACGGCGAGCATGCGACGTCTTTGAGACCAAGGCTCAGACCGGCCCAATGCACCAGCCAAAAAAGCCTGCACGAAGGCGCCTTTTCAGAGGGCCCTACGTTCAGGCGTGTTCATCATCCACAGCGATGGGTGCAGCATTGCGCAAACGGTGCTGCATGCGCGCCAGAAAATCCAGCAGCATGGTGCGTTCTGCTTCACTGAAATCCTGCAGCAGATGCGTTTCGCGCACGCGGGCGAGATCGACGATCTTGTCGTGATGGTCGAGACCTTTTTGGGTCAATGCAATGCGCTGACGGCGCTGGTCAGCCGGATCGAGATGCACTTCGACGAGACCCATGTCCTGCATGTCCCGCACGGAGCGGCTGACGGCGGCTTTATCAAGACCCGTTGTCTGGCAGATATGCGTGGCGCGCACCCAGGGTTCACTGGCCAGCAACGCCATGATGCGCCAATCGGTAATGCCCACGCCATAAATGGGCCGGTACACCGCGGAGGCACCCGACTGGATCTTGCCTGCGATATACGTCAGCTGGGCCGGGATGTAGCGATCGAGGTTCAGCGCCTGGGATGAGGTGCGCGCGGCCTCATCATGGCCTGCCGCCTCGTCCGCGCCTTTGGACAACGGCTCTTCAACGATTTGGGCAGACGGATAATGTGTGGTCATCGGGTCAAATGCTACGCTGTCACGGGCCGGGACCCCTTGATACCGCGCTCACACCTGATCGGCAAATTGTGTCATCGACAATGAGCTAACTTTAGGCAGTCCGCCCACACCTAGTTTTCGGAGCGCCCTGAGCTGGCCCCAGCGGATTGCTGGAAACAGGCTGGCTGGACGTCACGGTGCGAGGGCGGCGCCCAGAATGACGCCGGGATGGGCGAGAGATCCAGCCTGAACAATCACGGCCGCACCATCCGCATCGGTCGGACCTGCGCCACGCAGGGGTGCCTCGTATTTGGTCACGCCACCGGTCCACTCGCCAAGCTTCGTCATGTCGCGCACGATATTTGTGTAAGTCAGCGTGTGTCCGTGGTTTTCACCCCGGCCGATGGTGACCGACCGGGACTTGGCGATGCGCAAGAGCCACACGGTCCCGCCCATGGAGGCCTCGGCCCCGGCTTTGCCGATTTCGATATTGAAGCTTTTATCCCGCACGGACAGCGAAACCGGCACGGTCATGGCGCCTGACTGGCCATAGCTCATGTCAGCGATGCGCGCGATGCCAGCGGAATCGCTCCCAACCACATGCATGATTCCGTCGATGACGGCCTGCGGCGTGTAAACGCGCCCATCGCCACGGGCGTTGGCATAGGACTTCTGCCTTGCGGTGAACTGCGCCGACGCAAAGGTATCCTTCCACCCGATATAATCCCAATAATCGACGGGCAGGGACAGCGCGATCACGCCGGGTGTCTTGGCAATCGAACCCAGGACCGCGTCAGCCGGCGGGCAGGAAGAGCACCCTTGGCTGGTGAAAAGCTCAACGACGCAGGGCTTCGTTTGCGCCAGCGCCGGGACCACCAAAAGAAGGGTGCCGACAGCAAGGGCGGACAATCTGGTGCAAATCGAGGCTAGGAAGGAGGTCAATTTGGGTCGCGATCAGTTGGAATAGATGCGGACACCGCATCCTGACTTCTACAGTACGCAGTCTGAGCCTCACGTACGAGTCACATGACAGTGATGGGCTGTTTATCGACCGCCGAAAATTGAATTGAAAAGTCCGCCAATCCCGCCGCCGCCGCCAGCTGTCCCGCCACCGCCCTGGCGCAGCGCGTCCAGAATTTGGGACGTGGCATGGCCATCTGCAGTCTCCCCACGCTTGCGTTGGAAATCCGCAATGGCCGCCCGGCTTTTGGTGCCAAGCACGCCGTCTGCCGTGCCGATGTCATAACCCTGCCCGGCCAGTAACCTTTGCAATTCGCGGCGATCATCCCGCGTCAGGCCACGTACCCCGCCTGGCCAGGGTGTCACGACACCCGGCTGGCCACGCAACCGGTCTGACAGAATGGCAATGGCCAGCGCGTAGGAGATCGACGCGTTGTAGGAATAGATCGCATCGAAGTTCTTGGTGACCAGAAATGACGGCCCATCCGCCCCGGCCGGTTGCAACAGCGCGGCGGGTCCATCGCGCAGAGGCTTGTCGTCGACACGCGTGACACCTTGCCCGCTCCAGTACGACAGGGACTGTTTGGCACTGCGGCCCGTCGCGCCCTTGAAACTGGCTGGAACGCGAACCTCGTAACCCCAGACCGCGCCCGGGATCCACCCATTGGCGCGCAGGTAATTGGCCGTTGAGCCGAGCGCATCGGGCACCGAATCCACCACATCCCGGTGACCTGTGCCCTCCATATCCACGGCGTAACGTAAAAATGTGGTTGGCATAAATTGCGTGTGACCGAACGCACCGGCCCAGGAGCCATACATGTGATCGGCCTTGACGTGCCCTTCCTGCACAATGCGAAGGGCTGCGATGAACTCGCCTTTAAAATAACCGGCACGGGAAATGCCCGAACAGGACAGTGTCGCGAGCGAGGGTAGAATAAGCCGCTTGCCGAAATCCTTGCCGAAATCTGACTCAACGCCCCAAACCGCAGCGACCGTGTAGGCATCCACGCCATAGGCTTTTTCAGCGGCCGACAACGCATTGGGAAATTCGCGCATCTTCGCCTTGCCTTCGGTGACGCGCTCCTCATCCACGAGACTCGCAAGATATTCCCAGACCAGCGTGGTAAATTCCGGCTGCGCGCCCACAAACTGCACCACATCATTGGGCTGCAGGGGCGCTGCATATGTGTCGTAAGTCTGAGAAGTGATGCCCTTGGCCAGCGCATCGCCGCGAATGGCCGCAAGGCAGGACTGGAAATCAGCCCACGCAGGGGCAGACATTGCGCACGTCAACGCGGCGGCGAGACAAGCGGCCGAAACAGACGCGCGACGGGCCTTTGACAGCTTTGAACCAAACCGTGTCATACCGATCCGATCACGCCACTCAGCAGCGCCAAGCCCGCAAGGGCAATTGCAGCGCCGCCAACTTGCAACACACGTCGCATCGCAGGGGCAGCCCAGCGCGAAAGCCCAAGCCCGAGCATGATGCCACTCGCATGCAACGCAGCAGTTGCCGCGACAAAGCCCGCCCCATATTCAAAACCTGACAGGTCCACCGGCATTTCAGTTCCGTGCGCGTGGCCATGGAACACAGCAAAGAAACCAGTCAGTGCCATGGCGGCCGCCAACGGAACGTTGGTCTGCAGAGCAACGATTGCGCCCAGCGCGACGACGGACAGGGCGATGCCCGTTTCCACGAACGGCAGCTCGATCCCCTGGATTGCCATCCCGGCGCCAGCCACCATCATCGACACAAAGCTGAGCGGCACCAGCCAAAGCGCCCGTTGGCCGAAACGTCCCGCAAGATGGGCGGCAAACAGACCAACGGTGACCATGGCCAGAATGTGATCGACGCCGGTCAGCGGGTGCAGGACCCCGTGGGCAAAACCAGTTGTAACGTCATGCCCAGGATGCGCGAAGGCTGCGCCGGGAACAAAGGCAAACAAGCTGGCAGCATATCCAAAGCGAAGACGGCGCATCCCTACCTCCATAACAAACGAGATTGTGATCAAGGTGCCCTGTCGTGCCGAACAAAACAAGCGCTCCGACGGGGCTTAGGCTGCGTTGTCAGCCAGTTCATCCTCATCGCCATATCCAAGCAGGTGGAGCGGACGGGCCGTAAGCCCGCGCAGCGTTGCCCAATGGACGAGGGCGTCTTCCTGCCCATGGGTGACCCACACCTCCGAGCACCCGGTCTCGGTGATGGTGCGGCAGAGATCATCCCAATCGGCATGGTCGGACACGATCATGGGCAATTCCACGCCGCGCTGGCGAGCGCGGGCGCGAATGCGCATCCAGCCCGAAGCAAATGCGGTGAGCGGATCGGGGAATTTCCGCGACCAGACATCGGCCAGCGCACTGGGCGGACACAGCACGATCTCGCCACCCAGCTGCGCGCGATCGGAGGCAGACACCTTGCGAAGTTCGCCCAACGCGACGCCTTGTGACTGATAATAATCGCTCAGCTTCTCCATCGCGCCGTGGATGTAAATTGGCCGCTCGTAACCCGCCTCGCGCAGCAGCGCCATGATGCGTTGCGCCTTGCCGAGCGAATAGGCCCCCACAAGATGTGCCCGTTCCGAAAAGACAATCCGCGACTCGAGAAGCTTTTGCACTTCCAGCGCCGTGTCGGGATTGCGAAACACAGGCAGGCCAAATGTGGCTTCCGTGATGAAGATATCGCACGGCACCAATTCAAACGGCGCGCAAGTCGGGTCACGCGCACGTTTGTAATCGCCCGACACAACCAGCCGGCGGCCACGATCCTCAATCAGCACCTGCGCAGAGCCGAGCACATGCCCAGCAGGATGCAGCGACACGCGAACGCCACCGAGCGTCAACACATCGCCATAATTCGAGGCCTGCGCCGTCTCACAGAAATTCGCGCCATAGCGCACCGCCATGATGTCGAGTGTCTGCCGGGTTGCCAGCACCTGCCGGTGCCCCGGCCGCGCGTGATCCGCATGGCCATGCGTGATGACAGCGCGTGGCACGGGCCGCACGGGATCAATGTGAAAATCGCCTGAGGGGCAATAGAGCCCTTGCGGGGTTTGGGTCAGGATATCATGCAGCGACATGGGCTCTTCCTGCATGCATTGCGGCTACATCTCAAAGATCTTGCCGGGATTCATGATGTTGTCGGGATCAAAGCCGCGTTTGATCTGGCGCATCAGATCGATCACATGCGGGCCATGCTCTTCCAGCAGATAAGGCATTTTATGTTGGCCGATTCCATGTTCGCCGGTGCACGTGCCATCCATGGCGAGACCACGTCGGACGAGGCGCTCCAGAAAATCCTTGACGGTTTTGATCTCCTTCGGATTGTCCATGTCGACCATGATGCTGACGTGGAAATTGCCATCGCCGACATGGCCAACGATGGGCGCAACCAGGCCGGTTTTGGCGATGTCGGCCTGGGTTTCAACGACGCAATCGGCAAGCCGCGAAATCGGCACGCAGATATCAGATGCCACAGCCTTCGCGCCCGGCCGCAACGCACACGCCGCCCAGTAGGCGTCGTGCCGTGCCTGCCAGAGCTTGCTGCGCTCCTCAGGCTTTGTCGCCCATTGGAACGGGCCGCCGCCGTGCTCGGCGGCGATCTCACCAAACAGGGTTGCCTGTTCCTGCACGCTTTGCGCGCTGCCATGAAATTCCACCAGCAGCATGGGCACCTCTGGCAGAGCGAGCTTTGAATAGAGATTAGCGCCCTTCACCTGCAGCGCATCCAGCAATTCAATCCGAGCAATCGGAATGCCTGATTGAATGGTCTGGATCGTTGCCTCGCAGGCTGCCTGCACACTTGGGAATGGACAAATGCCGCCGGACACGGCTTCGGGAATTCCAAACAGCCGCAACGTCACGTCTGTGATGATGCCAAGCGTGCCTTCGGCGCCCACGAACAAGCGTGTGAGGTCGTATCCAGCCGACGATTTCTTGGCGCGGCTCGCGGTGCGGATCACATCGCCCTTGGCGGTGACGACGGTCAAAGACAGCACATTGTCCTTCATCGTCCCGTAGCGGACAGCATTCGTGCCCGATGCGCGCGTCGACACCATGCCACCGATGGAGGCATCAGCACCCGGATCAATTGGAAAGAAAAGTCCCGTATCGCGCAGGTTTTCGTTGAGGAACTTGCGCGTCACGCCGGGCTCGACGACACAATCAAGATCCTGGGGATGGACCGCGATGATCCGGTTCATCGCGCTCATATCGACGGACACGCCACCAAACGGCGCATTCACATGCCCTTCCAGAGATGTGCCTGTTCCAAAGGGAACAATTGGAACGTGATGGGCTGCGCAGAGCCGCACGATGGCGACGATTTCGGCTTGCGTTTGCGGGAACACGACCACATCGGGTGGCTGCACATCGCCCCACGTCACGCTGTGGGCGTGCTGACGGCGCACGGTTTCATTGGTCGTGCACCGCTCGCCAAACTGCGCGGCGAGCGCTTGTGCAACATCGCCAACCGCAGCCTTGGAGGCCGCTTTCACGGCTTACGCCCATAGGGCGGGGTTGGGATACCGGCATGTGCTGCCCGCAAGGCCGCCGACCACCGATCTGTCAAATCGTGGAAATAAGGATCGGTGTAATCGATGCGGTGGTTGACCTCGAAGTCGAGGCTGTCGGTGCGCGTTGCCGCAATATCAATCGGCAGGCCGACACCAAGATTCGAGCGCATGGTGGAATCCATGGAAATCAGCCCGATCTTCAAGGCTTCAAACAAGCTCGTCTCATAGGTCACGGCGCGGTCGAGGATCGGCTTGCCGTATTTATGCTCGCCAATCTGCAGGAACGGCATGTCGCGCGTGCATTCAATGAAATTGCCCGCACTGTAGATCATGAACAGACGCGGGCGCTCGCCCTTCATCTGGCCACCAAACAAAAGCGCAACGTCGAAGCTGACCTGCGCCTGCTCATAGGCGTCCGCATCCATGCTGCGCACCCGCCGCACCGCACGGCCCACCATTTGCGCCGCCGAGAACATGGTTGTGGCATCCTGCAACCGCTCCAGTTCCTTGGAGTCAGGATGCTCGATCCCTTCCGTCAGAAGAGCAACAACAGCCTGCGTGGCAGCAAGATTGCCAGCAGTTGCCAGCATCAACACGTGCTCGTCTGGCTTCTGAAACAGATGCAGCTTGCGAAAGGTTGAGATGTTGTCGAGGCCCGCATTGGTGCGGGTATCGGCGATCATCACCAATCCCTCACGCACCAGTAGACCGCAGCAATAGGTCATGTCTTTGGTCCTTGGCCCCTGAACCCGCATTTTAGTCCGCACGCCAGCCGGGCGCCTTTGCGGCGCTCATGTTTGACAGATCGCGCGCTGCACCGCCATCGGGTGAAAGGCCTATTCGGCTGCTTTTCGCGTCTCAATGCGGAAGGAATGCGCCGGATAGACACCCAGAATGCGCACCTCGTCGCAGAAAAAATGGAGCTCTTCGAGGGCGCGCCGCAGGCTCGGATCCTCGGGATGGCCGTCCACATCAGCAAGGAACTGGGTTGCGGAAAACTCGCCTTCCACCATGTAGCTCTCAAGCTTGGACATATTGACGCCGTTGGTCGCAAAGCCACCCAGCGCCTTGTACAGCGCGGCTGGGACGTTGCGCACCCGAAACACAAAAGTGGTCACCGTTGGCGCAGCATGGGCGGGGGCCCAGCTTTTCTCCTTCGAGAGCACGACGAACCGCGTCGTATTGTGATCTTCGTCCTCGACGTTGGAAGCGAGTGTCTCGAGACCATAAATCTCAGCCGCCAACGCAGGTGCGAGCGCGGCCCTAGTCGGGTCGTTCCAGTCGGCCACCATTCGCGCCGAGCCCGCCGTGTCGGCTGCGGTGATCGCCTTGACGCCTAGCTTGCGAATGATCCGGCGGCACTGACCCAACGCATGGATATGGCTGTAAATGCTGGTGATGCCGTCGAGCGTTGCGCCCTTGATCGCCAGAAGCTGAAAATGGATCGGCAAAAAGTATTCGCCAACGATTTCGAGGCCGGAATTGGGCAGGAAGTGATGAATGTCCGCCACGCGTCCGGCGAGCGAGTTCTCAATGGGAATCATGCCAAGCGTCGCCGTGCCGTCGCTGATGGCTGCCAGCGCGTCCTCGAAAGTGTCACACGGCAAGGGCTCCATGTCCGGGTAGACATCCTTGCAGGCAATGTGGGAGTTCGCGCCGGGCTCACCCTGGTAGGCGATCAGCTGTCTGGTCATTGGGAAGCCTGTTCCATGGAAGTTCGTTTGGCCGCCTGCAGCAGCTGGCGGGCGCGCTCAAGATCATGTGGCGTGTCGACGCCCAGCGGCACCGTGTCAACAATCTCGATATCGATGCGCATGCCAGCTTCCAGCGCCCGCAATTGCTCCAGCCGCTCGCGGCGCTCCAGCGGTGAAGGCGGCAGGCCAACAAAGCGCGCCAGCACGTCGCGGCGATACGCGTAGAGCCCAATGTGGTGATACAGCGGCCCCTCGCCCCAGGGGGCCGTGGCGCGGGTGAAATACAGAGCTTTCAGGCGGCGCGGCGCACTCTGCGTGCCGACTGCCTTCACCACATTGGGGTCGTCGCGCTCTTCTGGCCGTCTGATTTCGGCTGCGAGCGTGGCGATGTGCACATCAGCGTCCGCCAACGGGGCCAGGGCGGCACGTACAGCCTGGGGCTCGATGGTGGGCAAATCACCCTGCACATTGACGATCTGATCGTAGACCCCGTCCGGGTCGAAGAGGCTGACAGCCTCAAAAATGCGGTCCGAGCCTGACTGGTGGTGGTCACCGGTCAGGACCGCCCTGCCCCCGGCTGCGACCACGGCATCAACGATTTCTGTGGAATCCGCCGCGACCAGCACCGGCCCCACATCAGCTTCCATGGCCCGACGCCACACCTGCACGATCATGGGAATGCCCAAAAGATCGGCCAAGGGCTTGCGCGGAAGGCGGGTGGAGCCAAGACGGGCGGGGATCAGAACAATGGGCTTTGGCATCTGGCGTCAAAAAGTAGCAAGAAGAGCGCCGCTTATACGAGTTGCCAAGGCAGCGTGAAAGCGGTTATTGCGAACGCCACAAGCGCGACCGGAGGTCGCTAGGCCGATCACCCGGCCGGTGACCAAGCCGCCTGACAGCAGGAGCACCCCTTCGATGGATTCCCACGAAATCAACAAACATGCCGGCGGTCTCCTGAGCGCATTGCTCGTGACCATGGGCCTGGGAATCTTCGCGGACGTGCTTTTCCACATCGAAAAGCCTGCCAAGCCCGGCTATGAGCTGGCTGGCGCTGCCGAGCCGGTGGCCGTTGCAGCCGTCGCCGATGCGGGCGAGCCGCTCCCGGTTCTCATGGCAAAAGCCGATGCCAAGCGCGGCGAGGGTTATGCCAAGGCCTGCGCCACCTGCCACAGCTTCGACAAGGGTGGCGCGGTGAAGGTCGGACCACCGCTCTATGGCGTCGTCAACCGTCCGGTCGCCTCGATGGCCGGTTTCCAATATTCGGAAACATTGACCAAGATGGGCGGCCAGTGGTCGTTTGAGAACATCAACAAGTTCATCGCCAACCCCAAGGGCTACGCGGCTGGCACCAAGATGGGCTACGCGGGCGAAAAGGACCCGCAGCACCGGGCCGACATCGAGGCCTATCTGCGCAGCATGTCCGATAGCCCGGCCCCGCTTCCCAACTGAGCGGTCTTTTCGCCACCACCAGATCTCATGCGGCAGGCTCAGGCCTGCCGTTTTCGTTTGCGCCTTTGGCCGCAAATGGACGCGTACGCCCACGCGACTGGCGGTGGCCACAAAAAGCGACATAATCCTCGGCGAATCATCCAGCCTGTCACCGGCTGAAGGAGTTGCCACGCATGTCCGTCTCGCGCCGATCCGCCCTGCAGCGCGGCACAGCAGCTTTTGGGAGCCTGTTGGCTCGGCTGACGCTCCAGCGCGTGCTTCCCGCCACGAGCACGCTTCTGGGCACGAGCGTCGCAAGTTTTGCGGCGGAGACTCTTGCAGCAGAGGGCCCCGAGACCGAGCGCCACGGCCTTTCGACATTCGGCGAGCTGCAGATGCCGGCGGATTTTCCGCACTTTCGCTATGTGAACCCGAAGGCCCCCAAGGGGGGCTTGCTGTCCATCCAGATCAAGAACACCACCGGCAACCAGAATTTTGAGACGTTCGACACGTTCAACATCTATGTGTTCAAGGGCGATGGTGCCGCGGGCATGGATGCGACCTTCGACACGCTGATGACCGGCTCGGGCGACGAGCCCGATGCGCTCTATGGTCTTGTGGCAAAATCGGTGCGCTGGTCTGCTGACCGATTGACCTATCGATTCATGCTACGGCCCGAAGCAAAATTCCACGACGGCTCACCGCTTCGTGCCGAAGATGCCGCCTTCTCCATCAATATTCTGAAGACCAAGGGCCATCCGGTGTTTCGCTCGCTGCTGCGCGAACTCGCCAGTGCAGAGGCACAACTCGATGGCACGCTCCTCGTGAAATTTACGCCGCAGCGGGCGCGCGACATTCATTTGTTTGTGGCGGGCCTGCCGATCTTTTCTGCGGCCTGGTGGAAGGGCCGCGATTTTGAAGCCTCGACGCTTGAGGCACCGCTGGGGTCAGGTCCCTACAAACTCAGCCGCTATGAGCAAGGCCGGTTTGTGGAATTTGAGCGCGTCAAGACCTACTGGGCCGAAAATCTGCCCGTCAATGTTGGGCAAAACAACTTTGACCGGCTCAGCTATTCCTATTACCGCGACCGCACACCGGCGTTCGAGGACTTCAAGTCCGGCCGCCTGAACTTCAACGAAGAATATACCGCAAAATTCTGGGCGCTCGCTTACGACTTTCCCGCCGTGCGCGATGGCCGCGTGAAGAAAGAGCAATTGCACAGCGGCGCACCAACCGCGAGCCAGGGCTGGTATCTCAACATCCGTCGTCCGCAGTTTCAGGACCCGCGCATCCGCGAGGCCCTTGCTTATGCGTTTGATTTCGAGTGGACGAACAAGAACATCATGTTCTCCACCTACAAGCGCCTGACTTCCTTTTTCGACAATTCCGACATGAAGGCGAGTGGCAAGCCCTCACCCGACGAACTGAAACTTCTTGAGCCGTGGCGTGGCAAGGTTCCAGATGAGGTGTTCAATGAACCCTGGATGCCACCGGTTTCCGATGGCTCTGGGTCGGACCGCAATCTGCTGCGCAAGGCCGATGATCTCCTGAAGGCCGCTGGTTGCAAGCGCGAGGGGTCCACGCTGAAGCTGCCCAATGGCCAGCCGTTCGTCATTGAATTCCTGGATTCAAACCCGGCGCTGCAGCCCCATACAGAACCGTTCCAGGCCAACCTGCGCAAACTCGGCATTGCCTGCACAAGCCGCCTTGTGGATTCAGCGCAATACAAGCGTCGGCTGGATGCGTTTGATTTTGATGTCGTGGTCAATGCCATGGGCGGCTCGTCGACACCCGGCGATGGCCTGCGTATCGTCTATGGGTCTGATGCAGCCAAAACGCCGGGCTCACGCAACCTTGCCGGCATCTCGGACCCTGCCATTGACGCGATGCTCGACATCATTTCAAAGGCGGAAACACGGGCCGATCTCAACATTGCCTGCCGCTGTCTTGATCGCCTGCTACGCGCGGGGCGCTACTGGATTCCCATGTGGTATCGCGACGTCAGCCTCATCGCCCATTGGGATGTGTTTGAGCGCCCGCCCGAACAACCGAAATTTGGCACAGGTGCGCCGGGCATCTGGTGGTGGAATGCAGAAAAAGCAAAAGCCCTCGGCATGGAAGGCTGAACTTTGAACTTGCGCTAAAACATGATCTCACCCGCCGCACTCAATAGGAGGTTGGCCCCGCTCCATGCTTGCTTACATTGCCCGCCGTCTCCTCCTCATGATCCCGACAATTCTCGGCATTTTGCTGATCTCTTTCACGGTTGTGCAATTTGCACCGGGCGGGCCGGTGGAGCGCGTGCTGGCACAATTGCAGGGGCAGGACCAGGGTGCCACATCGCGTTTTGGCGGTGGTGGCGGCGACCTTGGCAATGCAGCCAACGCGCAGGGCGGCGATTCACGCTATCGCGGCGCGCAGGGGCTTGATCCGAAATTCATTGCCGAACTTGAAAAGCAGTTCGGCTTTGACAAGCCAGCGCCCGAACGCTTCTGGCTGATGCTGACGCATTATTTGCGGTTTGATTTTGGCCGCTCTTACTTTCGCGATGTCGATGTGCTCACGCTGATTGGCCAAAAGCTACCTGTGTCGATTTCGCTGGGGCTCTGGATGACGCTTCTGTCCTACGCAATCTCCATCCCGCTGGGCATTCGCAAGGCAATGAAGGATGGCTCGCGCTTTGATGTGTGGACGTCCGGCGTCATCATCGTTGGCTATGCGATCCCCAGCTTTCTGTTTGCCATCCTTCTGATTGTTCTGTTTGCGGGTGGCTCGTTTTGGCAAATCTTCCCGTCGCGCGGGCTTTATTCGGACAATTTTGCCTCGCTGTCCTTTTTTGGGAAAATCACCGACTACCTTTGGCATATCACGCTGCCCGTCACGGCAATGGTGATCGATTCATTCGCGACGGCGACGTTCCTGACCAAGAATTCGTTTCTCGACGAAATCCGCAAGCAATATGTCCTGACCGCGCGGATGAAGGGCCTGTCGGAAACACGCGTGCTCTACGGCCATGTGTTTCGCAATGCCATGATGATCGTGATCGCCGGATTTCCCGGTGCTTTCGTCGCCGCGTTCTTCACCGGCGCGCTGTTGATTGAGACCATATTTTCTCTCGATGGACTTGGGCTCCTGTCTTACGAATCCATCATGAACCGCGACTACCCGGTCGTCTTCGCCAATCTTTTCATTTTCTCGTTGCTCGGCCTCGTCGTCAATCTGATCTCGGATCTCATGTACACGTGGATCGACCCGCGCATCGATTTTGAAACGCGGGAGGTCTGAGATGTCAGACGTTGCCCAGCCAACACCAGAGCGCACAGATGTGCTCGATGCAGGCTCGCGCACCGCACTCGCACCGGCCTTGCCACCTCAGGGCTTTCTGAAGCTGACGCCGGTCAATCAGCGCAGGCTCGACAATTTCCGCAGCAATCGCCGTGGCTGGTGGTCGCTTTGGATTTTTCTCGCCCTGTTTGTGCTGTCGCTGTTTGCCGAGTTCATCGCCAATGATCGGCCGATCCTGGCTGTCTACAAGGGTGAACTTTTGTTTCCGGTGATGCGCGATTATCCGGAGGAAAAGTTCGGCGGATTTTTGGCAACGACAGATTACCGCGATCCGACCATTGCGGCTGAGATCGCAGCCCACGGCTGGACGCTGTGGCCGCCGATCCGCTTTTCCTACGGCACGCATCATCTGGATGTGCCAACACCAGCGCCATCCGCGCCGACATGGATGCTAAGCGATGCACAATGCCGGCCAGCGGTTGAGAAGAAACTCGGTCACGAAGATCCCAAGGCGTCCTGCCGTGATCTTGAATGGAACTGGCTTGGAACCGATGCCGACGCACGCGACGTGGTGGCGCGGCTGATCTATGGCTTTCGCGTCTCAATCCTGTTTGGCCTCATTCTGGCAGGCATATCTTCGGTTGTCGGTATTCTGGCAGGCGCTGTGCAGGGCTATTTCGGCGGCTGGGTTGATCTCCTGATGCAGCGCTTTATCGAGATCTGGTCGTCCTTGCCGCGACTATATCTCCTCATCATCGTGTCCTCGATCATCACACCGGGCTTCTTCATTCTCCTTTTCATTCTGCTGCTGTTTTCGTGGGTGTCGCTTGTCCACGTGGTGCGCGCGGAATTTCTCCGCGCCCGCAATTTTGAATATGTGAATGCAGCGCGTGCGCTTGGCCTGTCGAACGCCATGATCATGTACCGGCATCTCCTGCCCAATGCGATGGTGGCGACGCTGACGTTCTTACCTTTTGTGGTGAACGCATCCATCACAACGCTGACATCTTTGGATTTCCTGGGTCTTGGCCTACCGCCGGGCTCGGCCTCGCTTGGTGAATTGCTGCTGCAAGGCAAGTCGAACCTTGAAGCCCCTTGGCTGGCATTGACGGGCTTTTGCATCATTGCGCTGATGCTCTCGCTTCTGGTTTTTGTGGGAGAGGCTGTGCGCGATGCCTTCGATCCCCGCAAAACATTTTCATGAGGGTGCGGAATGACTGATCGCCCCGCCATGCCACAAGAACCTTTGCTGGATGTGCGCAATCTATCGATCTCGTTTCGGCAGGGTGGCAAACAAGTCCCTGCCGTGCAGGATGTTTCCTTCACGCTGGCGCGTGGCCGCACGTTAGCCCTTGTCGGGGAATCGGGCTCCGGCAAATCCATCACCGCGCTGTCCATCCCAGGCCTCATGGGCGCAACATCCGCCATCTATCCATCTGGCGAAATCCTGTTTCAGGGTCGCGATCTGCGTCTGGCCAGTGAAGACGAGTTGCGCCGCGTGCGCGGCAAATCCATCACCATGGTGTTTCAGGAGCCGATGACCTCGCTCAATCCACTGCACACAATTGCCCAGCAGATTGGCGAGATTCTGGAATTGCATGGCATGTCTGGCGCATCTGCGCGGCGCGCCCGTGTGATCGCCCTGATGGAAGAAGTCGGCATTCCACAGCCGGAAACAAGGCTTGGCGCTTATCCGCATCAATTGTCGGGCGGCCAGCGTCAGCGTGTGATGATTGCCATGGCACTTGCCAATAGGCCGGATCTCTTCATCGCGGATGAACCAACCACCGCGCTTGATGTGACGGTGCAGGCGCAAATCCTGACCCTGCTGCGCGATCTGCAGACAAAGCTTGGCATGGCGATGCTCTTCATCACCCACGATCTGGGCATTGTGCGAAAAATCGCGGATGATGTCTGCGTGATGCAGCACGGCCGCATCGTGGAAGCTGGGCCTGTGGTCGCCATCTTTGACAATCCGCAGCATCCCTACACCAAGGCACTCCTGGCGGCGGAACCCAAGGGCAAGGCCGTGTCGGCAGACGCTTCCGCCCCCGTGATTGTGGAAACCGACAATCTCAAGGTGTGGTACCCGATCAAGCGTGGCTTTCTGCGCAAGACAATCGGCCATGTGAAGGCGGTTGATGGCATCTCGATCAAGGTGCGCGCAGGCCAAACCTTGGGCGTTGTGGGCGAGTCGGGATCGGGCAAGACAACGCTTGGCTTGGCCCTGCTTCGTCTCATTCGCAGTGAAGGTCCCATTCTGTATTTGGGTCAGCGCATTGATGCGCTCACATCCAAAGCCATGCGGCCACTGCGGCGCGATTTGCAGATCGTGTTTCAGGACCCTTACGGGTCACTGTCGCCGCGCATGTCGGTCTCTGACATCGTGGAAGAAGGGTTGCTGGTGCAAAAGCGCGGCAGCACGGCACTGGAACGTCGCGATATCATTGCGCGCGCGTTGGCCGACACAGGCCTTGATCCCTCCGCCATGGATCGATATCCGCACGAGTTTTCCGGCGGTCAGCGCCAACGCATTGCCATCGCACGCGCCATGGCGCTTGAGCCGAAGTTCATTGTTCTGGATGAACCCACATCCGCGCTCGATATGTCGGTGCAGGCGCAGATTGTCGATCTGTTGCGCGACCTGCAGGTGCGCCGCAATCTGGCTTACGTGTTCATCAGCCATGATCTGAAGGTGGTGCGGGCGCTAGCAACAGACATCATCGTTATGCGCAACGGCAAGGTTGTGGAACAGGGTGTCGCGACAGAGGTCTTCGCATCGCCGCAATCAGATTACACAAAGGCTTTGTTTGCAGCGGCTTTTCACATCGAGACCACAGCGCTTCCCACGGTGGATGCGTGATCGGCCGCGCCGTGCTTTTGGTTCTCGACTCGGTCGGGATCGGCGCGGCACATGATGCCGCTTTGTTTGGCGACGAAGGAGCCGACACGCTGGGACACATTGCGCAAGCCTGTGCAGACGGACGCGCCAACCGGGATGGCGTCCGTCACGGCCCATTGCACCTGCCACATCTTGCCGCGCGCGGACTTGGAGCCGCGGCTCAAGCCTCAACAGGCCATATGCCGCCCGGTCTTGACCTCAAAATCCCGCCCACAGGACAATGGGGATTTGCGATTGAAGTCACGCCCGGCAAGGACACGCCGTCCGGCCATTGGGAGATGACGGGCGCGCCAGCCGCCAAAGCGTTTCATCTCTTTCCCGATGCAAAGCCGGCCTTTCCTGCCGTACTGACACAGGCTTTGATCAAAGACGCAGGCCTGCCCGGCATTCTTGGCAATTGCCACGCCTCCGGCATCACCATTATCGAAGAGCTTGGCGAAGACAGTCACAAGTCCGGCAGGCCGATCTGCTACACATCTGCAGATTCCGTTTTTCAGATCGCGGCCCATGAAGAGCATTTTGGCCTGGACCGGCTTTACGAAACGTGCCGCATCGCCCGCACGCTCTGTGATCGGCTGAATGTTGCACGCGTCATTGCCCGGCCGTTCGTTGGCTCAAACAAACAGGACTTTGTTCGCACATCCAACCGCAAGGATTTTGCGGTTCTGCCGCCGCCCGGAAATCTGCTCGAAAGCTTGATCAAAGCCAAGCGCACATTGATCAGCATTGGTAAAATTGGCGATATCTTTGCGCACGTGAATACGGGCCAGGAGCGCAAGGGCAAAAG
>CAIZGQ010000248.1 GCA_903932565.1 uncultured Hyphomicrobiales bacterium | reverse complement strand
CCGTTCGCCTGCGCGGGCTCACGAACGCCGGGATCGATGCTGATCTCGACGCCCTGATGTTGGCGCAGCCAGATGCGGTGCTGCTGTGTGCGACTTTAAAAGGTGCTGATGTGCAGCATCTGGGGGCAAAGCTCGCGGTCCGGGAGGCGGAAAATGGGTTGCCTGATGGTGTGACCCGCATCATCGCATCGGCTGCCGACAGCGGCGCGTCGATCTTCGGGCTTGGCACCTATGGCGGGGCCAGCCGGCGGCTCATGGCTTTGACATGGTCGGCCAAGGCGCTCGCGGCGGACTTGCGTGAAGACTTGCGTGAAGACTTGCGTGAAGACTTGCATGTCGACGTGTCGGCGGCACCCGTCATCATGGCGCGCAATCTTCTCATCTACGGCGCGGCGGCCGCCGGTGTGCTCGCGCTCGACACAGATGACGGGACGACAGACCTCACCGAGTTTGAGGCAGCCTGCCAGGAGGCGCGCGCGCGGGGTTTTTCCAGCAAGTTAGCGCGAACTGCCGATCAAGTCGCGATCATCAACCGCGTTTTTGCTCCGGCACCGGCTCCCCACCCCCGCCCGCCGGGCGGATGATCTGGAACATGTCCTTCACGATCGCATAATCGGCATAGCCGCACCGCGCGATGGGTTGCATGGCGACCGCATCCACGATGCCGTCCTTGATGAAGCGATCATCGATATGGACCGCCACGACCTGCCCCAGCACCAGAATGTTATCGACGGGCTCGCCGTTGACATCTTTCAGGCGGATCACGTCCACGACCTTGCATTCGAGCGAGGCCGGAGACGCCGCCACGCGTGGCGGTCGCACCAAATGACAAGGTGCCATCTCAAGGCCTGCATACGGGAATTCGCTTTCGCCGCGCGCCAACGGAGCCGACGTCGCATTCATCTGATCGCGCAGCGGATACGTCGCCATGTTCCAGACGAATTCCCGCGTTTCTTCGGCAAAGGTCGCGGAATCTTTGGGGCCGTCGCTGGAAAAGCCGACAATTGGCGGGCGTCCGGCAAAGGCGTTGAAATAACTGTAAGGCGCAAGATTAATCTGGCCCGCGCGGTTCATGGTGGAAACCCACCCGACCGGACGTGGCACCACGAGCGCCTTGAACGGATCGTGCGGCAGCAGCGTCTTATCGCGGTTGGCAGTCTCGTAATACATCAGGGCAACCTTGCGAACGTTTTGAAATGGGGTGGCAGCGCCAGCTCAAGAAAAGCGGCTTGTGATGTCGGCCATGACCGGACGAACACGATCCTCCGGCACGGCGTCCGAGCGGCCGATATGCATGAAGCCCGCGATCTTCTCTGTTTCGGCAATGCCGAGTTTATCGAGGACGCGGCGGTCGTAGGAATACCATTCGGTGAGCCACGTCGCGGCAAACCCCATGGCCTTGGCAGCAATGATCATGTTCATGCAGACCGCGCCAGCCGACAGCACCTGCTCCCACTCCGGGATTTTCACATGCGGTGCTGCGCGGGACACAATTGCCACGACCAAAGGCGCGCGGGTGAGCCGTGTGCGCTCGATCTCGATCCGGGCCGCGTCCGCGTCTGGCTGGTCGGCCTGAAAAACGTTCGCAATGATCTCGCCAGCCTTCGCGCGCGCCTCCCCCTCAAACAGGACAAACCGCCAGGGCGCGAGCTTGCCGTGATCGGGCACGCGGGCCGACAACGTCAGAAGTGCCTCGATTTGATGGGCGTCGGGACCCGGGCCCGTCATGGCGAGCGGCGCGACAGACCGGCGGCGGCCCAGGAGATCAAGTGTGGCATTCACATCCAATTCATAACACTCCCGG
>CAIZGQ010000247.1 GCA_903932565.1 uncultured Hyphomicrobiales bacterium | reverse complement strand
GCCTGAAAGGGCGTCAACGCTGCAGCCCAGATGCCTTTGAGATTGGCACGCGCATAGGCCTTGGCGTCTTTCCTGGAATATTTCATGTCGAGGGCGCTCCGCAGCGGCGCTACCTTGAAGCCTGCGCCGCGTCATCGATGGATATTACGTTGGGGGGCCCGCGTGTCCAGCCGGATCATCTCGCGCAGGCTCGGAATTGATCTAACGCAAACAGCGGCCGCCATGCTTTTTTGAACATGGCGGCCGCGTTCCAAATCTGAAACGGATGTGGTGCTTATTTCAACACAACCGGTGCCGCAGCCACATTGATGCGCTTGTCGGGCGCCAAGGCGAAGCGCCAGATCTTGGCCTCCACATCTGCCTTCATGACATGGGCTTGAATATGCCCGTCACCACTGGCGCGCATCGTGATGCTGTTGACGTTCTTGAAGTCTTTCAAGCCCGCCAATCCATCCTTGATCGCCTCGCGCGCGGTCGCTGCCGGGGTGTCAGCTGTTACCTTGCCCTTCTGGAGCAGGTCTGCGGCCAGGAACAACGCGTCATAGGCGAGGCTCGTGTTGCAGACATTGATGGGCTTGGGCAGGCTTGTTGTTTCTTCCGTGCGCTTGATGAAACGCTGGACGTAATCATTGTACTTGTCGTTGCCGGGCCAGTTTTCATTGCTGCTGAAGCCAAGTGTGTAAAGATTCTTGCCCGCTGTGCCGACTGCCTGAATGAAAGATCCACCCGCCCAGACGGTGGAATCACCAATCGCTGGAATGTTGAGTGCCTGCGTCTCCATCTCCTTGAGAAGGCCGAGCGCGGCCGGACCAAGCGAGTTGAAGAGCACAGCATCGGGATTATAGCCGCGAATTTTGATGACGATGGGGGAGAAATCCGTCGTGCCCGTCTGGAAGCCGATGGTTTCCACCACCTCGATGTTCTGCGCTTTCGCGGCAGCCGCCCAGAGCTTCATGCCTTCGGACGTGCTGGCCTCGCGTTCATCGCCAACGATGACGACTTTCTTGATACCCGGCACGATCTTGGTGAATTCCGCCATGCCCTCGGCCAGCATTGTGTCATTCGGCGGGTGAATGCGCAGCGCATACGGCGGCTTCGAAATGCCCGATTTCAACGCGGTCCAGCAGACGGCCGGGGTCTTGAGGGCGTTGGCAATCGGCCCGACATTTTCCCAGCTGGTACCGGTCATGGGACCCAGCACAATCGTCGCGCCATCATTCACCAGCTTGCGAAACAAGAGCACGGACTGGGCCGGTTGTGCCTGATCGTCTTCCGCCAGCAGTTCGAGCTTTGCGCCATTGACGCCGCCAGCCGCATTCACGTCGTCAACGGCCATCTGCACGGCGGAGCGATACAGCGTGCCATAGCTCGCCAAGATGCCCGACAGCGTGAAAATCCCACCAACCTTGATGGTGCCTGCGGCCTGTGCCAAGGCGGCACCGGGAAAACTCGCAGCAGCCGCTGCTGTGCTTACAAATGTGCGTCTCGTCAGCATGTCTTTTCCTCCCAAAAAAGCCCCGACTTTTGCAGGGTCTGTCGTCAGCTTATCAGATTGAAACGGCTTTCAGGCCGCCTCAACCGAAGTCCCAAGGTAATGTTTCAAAATATCCGGATCTGACCCAAGATCTGAACATGCCCCCTGCATCATCACCTGTCCCTGCCGCAACACATAGCCACGATGCGCAAAGCCTAACGCTATATGCACATTTTGCTCGATCAAGAGGATCGCCATGCCGCGATCGCGGAACATGCGCAGAATCCGATAGGCCTCTTTCACCATGCGAGGCGAGAGGCCAAGCGAAGGTTCATCCAGCAGCAGCACATCCGGCGGGTTGATCAGCGCGCGGGCGAGCGCCAGCATC
Organism: uncultured Hyphomicrobiales bacterium; assembly: GCA_903932565.1. Lineage (GTDB taxonomy): Bacteria > Pseudomonadota > Alphaproteobacteria > Rhizobiales > Beijerinckiaceae > Terripilifer. Next base: position 13,944 of record CAIZGQ010000247.1, on the reverse strand, counting down.
TGCTGTTCTCCGCCAGACATGCTACCTGCCTTCTGCGTCCGGCGCTCCGACAAACGTGGAAAGCAGGCAAACACCTCCTCAAGGGCAACCGCAAAAGATAGCTTTGCGGGGCGGATATCATAGGACAGGCGAAGATTTTCGAGCACGCTCATGGTGCCCAGAACACCACGCCCTTCTGGAATATGCAGCATCCCGTCACGCGCCAGGCGATGCGGGCCACGCGTGCCCAGCGGCTCACCGCGAAACAAAACTTGGCCTGATTTTGCCGGCACGAGATTGGACAACGCCTTCAGCAACGTTGTCTTGCCCGCGCCATTGGCCCCGATGACCGCGACCGCCTCACGCGGGCGCACCTCAATCGAGCAGCCCCGCAGCGCCTGGATCGGCCCATAAGAAACCGCCAAATCTTGAACCTGCAAAAGTGTCTCAGGCATCTTCTGCCGCTCCAAGATAGGCTTCCACCACAGCGGGAATCTTGAGCACGATATCGGGCACACCATCCGCAATCATGCGGCCATAGTCGAGCACCACGAGCCTATCCGAAAGGCCGCGCAGGAACTCGACATTGTGTTCAATCAGCACAATGGCATCGAGCATGGATCGCAGGTCAGAGATATCGGCGCGCAACTCATCGGTCTCGCGGTCATTCATGCCAGCGGCTGGTTCATCGAGCAGCAGGAGCTTTGGCTCCGTCGCCAGTGCGCGCGCAATCTCCAGCCGCCGCGCCTCGCCATAGGCAAGAGATCCCGCAGACTGATCGGCTTTTTCAACAAGCCGCATCTGCGACAGCAGCGCCAAAGCATGATCGATTTCAGCACGCCGATTCCAGCGCAGGATCGAACCGAACGGCGAGCGCACATGACGCGGGAACGCGACGAGCACGTTTTCGAGCACGCTCATGCGCTTGAACAGGCGAATGTTTTGGAACGTGCGCGCAATGCCAAGCCGCCCGAAATGATGCGGCGGCGCATAAGTGACATCGCGTCCGTCGACCAGAATCGAGCCAGTCGTCAAAGGATAAAAGCCGGATACCACATTCACGAGGACGGATTTGCCCGCGCCATTGGGGCCAACAAGTCCGAGCAATTCCCCATGGGCAACATCAAAGCTGACGCCGTCGAGCGCCGTCACGCCGCCAAAGCGCTTGCAGACATTGGTCAGGGACAGGGCCATTTTCATGACGCGGCCCCGCCTGGCACCAGCTTGCCCTGCACCCATTTGGCGACGCGCGTACCCGCCCGTGCCGTGCGTGTGCGGAATGCCAGCAAGCCTTGGGGGCGAACCAGCAACAACAGGATGATGATGAGGCCAAACACCGTCGGCCGCCATTCGGCCATGCCACGAATGAACTCCGGCGCCAGCGTCATGATGGTCGCGCCAAGTGCTGCGCCCCACAAATTGTTGACGCCACCCAGGATCACATACAGAACCATGAACAGCGACATCATCACGTTGAAGTGCTCGGGCCGGATGAAAATCAGGTAGTGCGCGTAAAGTGCGCCGGAGGTTGCGGCGAGCGCTGCACCCGCGCCAAAGCTGACGACCTTGACGTAGGTTGTGTTGATGCCGAGCGAGCGCGCCACATACTCGTCCTCGCGCACCGCATCGAGAATGCGCTGCAGCGGCGTGTAGGAAACAATGAGAAGAAACAGGCCAACGACACCAACAAGCACGAACACATGCCACGGCTCCGTGCCCACAAGGCCGCCCATACCCTTGACGCCGCCAAGGGCTTCCGAGGATTCGATCCCAACCCCCATGCAGATGGAAATGCCGATGGTCACAAGGATCAGATAGACGCCACGCGTGCGCAGCGCGGGCAGGCTCACCAACGCACCAAACAAGGCCGCCAGAAGCGCCACCGGCGGAATGACGAGCCACAGGTCGAGGCCGTAAGTTGTCGTGAGATAGCCAGTGGCGTAGGCGCCCAATGCCATGAACCCGCCATTGGCAAAGGACAGACTGCCCGACATCAGGATGATGTAGACGCTCCACGCAAGAAGCACATTGATGCCGGTGAAAAACAGGTAATCCTGAATCATGCGCGGACGTCCCGCGCCGTTGCATTGCCAAACAGACCCGCCGGACGCACGACCAGCACAAAGATCATCAGCACCCAGACCATGATGTCGGCAAGCCGCCCGAATCCAAACTGGAAGCCAAGCCCCTCGCAAAGGCCAACGACGAGCCCGCCGATTACCGCGCCGCGCAGATCGCCCATGCCGCCGATGCCCATGATCGCGAGCGCCTTGAGGCCGAAGCCAAGGCCAATGTCGCTGGAGGCAAAGCCCGTGCGCATCGTCAACAGCAGACCTGCAATCCCGGCCAGTGCCGAGGCGATGAAGAAAGTCTGCTGATTGACGCGCTTCACATCAACACCGAGCAAGCTGGCGGAGGCTGGATTGTCGGCAACGGCCCGGATGTTGCGGCCAAGGGCTGTCTTCTGCACAAGCACCTGCAGGCCAATCATCAAGATCAGTGTGAACCCCAGGATACCGACTTTAAGCCATGTGAGCGTCATACCGCCCAAAGTGAAGCCTGCCGTGCGCAGGGCAACGGGCAGCGAAATGGCAATAGGCTCGGAGCCCCAATATTTCTGCACAAGATCAATCATCACAATGCCAACGGCAAGCGAGCTGAGCGAGGCCGTGATCTGCCCGTCTGACCCCTTGAACTTGCGAAAGCTGATGAGTTCGACCGCGAGCCCCATGATGCCCGCAACAGCGGCGACCCCAATGATGGCGAGCCACACCGGTGCGCCTAGCGCGATCCAGGACAGGCCCACATAGCCGCCAGCCATAAAGACTTCCGAGTGGGCAAAGTTCAGCTTGTCCAGCACACCAAAGACCAGCGTGTAGCCAAGCGCGATCAACGCATACATGCTGCCAAGGATGATCCCGTTGATGATCTGGTCGCCGACCAAGCCTATCTCCCCATGAGCTTTGTGATCAGGCGCTCGATCCGCATGCTACGCACGGATCGGCACCTGTTGAGAATTTTTACGCTGCAACTGCGAAGGAATGTGACCGCAAAGCGAGAGTGCGTCAAACCGCATCACCGCGCGTGCAGACCTACCGCGACAAGATTGCATCAATGATACAGGCCGATGTCTGCGCCGCCTTTTCCGCATGCGGCAGGTGGCCCGCTTCGTTGATGATCGCGACCTTCGATCCCGGTATGTGGGCTCCCCAGAACGCCGCATAGCTGGCGGGGAACAGATTGTCGTTTGAACCCCAGATAATCTGTGTCGGCACGTCGATCCGACGCAGCCAGTGCGCCAGTGTCGGGTTCAGCCACGTGCTATCCTTGCCAAGTCGCTCTGCCATGGCGCGGCTACGCGCCATCAGCGCCGCCTCTTCCGGCGTCGGCGGGCGGCTCAGAATCTGCTGCACGAGGCCCTGGTCAAAAAACAGCTTTTGCACCGTTTCCTGTGGACCCCAGTTAAAACTGTTCCCCGGTGGCGGGCTCGGCGGGCGCGTTCCAGCGGGCGAGATCAGCGTCAAAGAGGCGAGACGGGCGCAGTCGCGAACAGCAAGTTCGGATGCAACCCAGCCCCCGAGCGAGTTGCCAACAAGATGCAAGGCTTCAAGTCCCAGCTCGTCGAGCACATCGAGATAATGCATTGCAATATCAGCGGTGGATTGAATCCAATCCGGCAAATCCGAACTGCCAAAGCCCGGATGTTCGAGCACGCGCACATCGAACCTGTCCGCGAGCGCGTCAAAAAAAGGCCCCCACACGGGGAGCCCCGACGCGCCATGCAGGAAGAGCAGCGGTGTGCCCTGCCCCGCGCGATAGGATCGCACGTTAAGCCCGCAGATGTTGAGGATTTCGATGTTCGGCATTTTGAACTCTGGTCGCAAATTGGCGAAAATTGTTTGAGAGACCAGCTGTCAGGCGCGGCGCACGTAAGGGCCAACCACAGCGCGCGCAGCGGTGAGGAACGAGAGATCAACCACCGTCTCAGCTGTCAGTTTTTTGTCAACGAGCCCAAGGCTCTGGACAAAGCTCAGATCTTTCTGCATGCCCGCCATGTTCGGTGCGCCCTCGGGATCGCAAGCGGATGGGATGACGTTGCGCAGAATACCCTCATTGGCAAAGCCCGCGTATTTCATGATGATCTTAATGACATTGTCAGCGTCGCGCCCCGCCAGTCGGCCATTCAACAAGGCGTCATTGTAATCATGCACGCCGCGCAGATAAGCGCGCATGAACGCCTCTGCCTCGCTTTTCTTTTTCAGAAATGACGCGCCATAGGTGGTCACGGCTGCCTGCTGGTTTGGATACATCTGGTCGACCGTCATGAACCGGCGTGCAATTCCACGCTGTTCGGCGAGCGAGACAACGGGCTCCGCCACAAGGGTCGCGTCAATGGCCTTGTTGGACAGGCCCGCCATCTGATCCGAAACGCTGAGATAGACGCGCTCCACATCGTCGAACGCAATTTTGCCGACCTTGCAAGCCTCGTTCAGTGTGGACTGCTCACCAGCACTGCCCACGGCAGGAATCGCGAGCTTGCGACCCTTCAGATCCGCCAGAGATGTGAAGGCTTTCGAGTCGAGCAGATCGGCGCGCACCAGCAGCGATTGGAAGCCATAACCGGGCGCATTGCGCGCCTTGTCCGCCACGATCTTGATGGCAATATCCCGCTCGTTGGCGTTGTAGAGCCCGGCCGAGATTGCCCCGCCGCTCACGTCAAGATCGCCAGTGGACAGAGAGGCAATCATCTTGGAACCGGAGGGGAAGCTGATGATCTCCACATCGAGACCTTCGGCTTTGAAATAGCCGTTGGCATCGGCAATGAAATAGGGCGCATCGCTGATGGTGTTGACGATGCCCAGCGTCACCTTGCTGGCGGCCCGTGCAATCGAAGGGGCGAATATGATGCCCGCAGCCGCACCACGTACAAACGTACGCCGGTCAATGCCCGTCATGGAACCCTCCCCAAGGACTTTATATGCTTGTCATGAGGACCAAATTGTCGCCTGCTGCTTCAGCCAGCCGCACGGAACAAATCGGCACTCGTGTTGACGAAACAAATCCCCGTATCTAAGCTTCTGTCAATAAGGCCGGTGCAAAATAAGCGCGCCGCACAAGGGGAGATGCTCTGTGGAATTCGCTCATTTTACGCATATCTGGGCAAAGGCTGATACGACGCCCCACGAGCGTTATGAGACGCTGTGGCGCGAGCTCAAGACCTGCGACGACCTCGATTTTGATTATGGATTCTGCGTCGAGCATCATTGCTGCCCGGAGGAAAGCTGGATGTCGTCCCCCAGCCTTTACGCGGTGGGTGCCAGTGCGCGGACCAAGAAGATGCGCATCGGGCCAATGGGCTACATTGTGCCGCTGTACCATCCCCTGCGTTTGGCCGAAGAGATCGCCATTATTGATCAAATGATGGGCGGCCGCATGGAAGTCGGCCTCGTGCCCGGCATCAATGCGGAATATTTCCGTCCGTTCGGCAAGGATTACAGCTTTCGCAAATCGCCGACATTCGAGTTTGTCGATTATCTCGATCATGCTTACGGGCCCGCGCAGCCCTTCAGCTTTACGGGTGAAAACTTCCAGACAGATCGCGCGCAGATTTCCGTGCAGCCGTTCCAAAAGCCGAACCCGCCGATGTGGATGATGAGCCGAGATCCAGCGACGCTCGATTTCTGCGCCGCGCATGGTGTCAGCACCGGCTATTTCATCTCGGTGCCGCGCAAGGATGTGGCCCCCCGCTACGTGAAATATCTGGAGGATTACAAAGCCGCCGGGCACACGAAAAAGCCGCGACTTGCCTATTGCACACTGGTGTTTGTGGCCGAGACGGACGAGATGGCTCTCGACAAGGCTTTGCATCATGCCGCCCGCGCGTATGAAGGCTTTTTGCCCGCCGCCCTGCCCGGCGAGACGTTTGAAGAGCGCGTGCTGCGCTATTCTGAAAAGTTCAAGGAGCGCGGCGAAGACAATGCGGCCAAAATCATGGCCAACATCTTCAATGCGAACTTCCTGATCGAAAACGATCTCGTGTTCATCGGTTCGCCCGACACGGTGGCGCGCAAGCTGAAAAAGGCTTCGGCCGAGGGCATGTTCAACGTCTTCCTCGGCGAATTCAATTTCGCTGAATTGTCAGAGGATGACGTGATCGATTCCATTCGCCTGTTTGGCGAAAAGGTCATTCCCCAGTTGCGCGAATTCGAGCCGTTCTGACGGCGCCGAAGCATCTCAAGTAAAAAATCCCGCCTGTGGCATTCACCGGCGGGATTTTTTGTGCCCCTGGTGTGGATCACGTCAGGGGCGCAGAGCCCAGCGGATGACAAGCGCCACCACGCCCAGGCCGAGAACGCTGGCGAGCCAAAGCCCGCCAAACCAGGCGAGGCGCTGGAAGGTGGATTGCTGCGGTGGGACCCGAGGGCTCTTCAATGGTAGCCGCCTGCGGTCGCAACCTTGCCGCGAAACACCCAATAGGAATATGCGGTGTAAATCAGGATGAGTGGCACCAGAACGCTCGCGCCCACCAGCAGGAATGACAGGCTGTTATCGGGTGCGGCCGCATCCCAGATCGTGACACTGTTGGGCACGATGTGCGGGTAAAAGCTGATCCCAAGCCCGACAAAGCACAGCACGAACAGTGCCAGTGAGGCGAGAAACGGCACGACTTGCCGCCCCTCGGCGAGCCCCGTCCACAGCGCATAGGCACAGGCCCCCACAAGCAACGGCACTGGGACGACCAGCAGCACCTGCGGCCAGCCAAACCAGCGCGCCCGATAGACCGCATTGAGGAACGGCGTCCACAGGCTGACGATCCCAATCAGCGCCAATGTGGCAGGGGCGGCCCAGCGCGCCATGGCATAGGCTCGGCGCTGCAAGTCACCCTCAGTCTTCATCACGAGCCATGTGGCACCCAGCAACGCATAGCCCACGACAAGCGCCAGGCCCGTAAGAACGCTGAAGGGCGTCAACCAATCCCACCAGCCCCCTGCATAGGCTCTGTTGGCAACAGGAATGCCCTGCACCAATGCGCCCAACGCCACACCCTGCGCGAAGGCGGCGACCGTCGAGCCACCAGCAAACGCCCAGTCCCAAAAGAACTGCCCACGCCGCGTCTTCCAGCGAAACTCAAATGCCACGCCGCGAAAGATCAGGCCCAGCAACATGACAATGATCGGCGCATAGAGCGCTGGCATGATGATCGAGTACGCCAGCGGGAACACGGCAAAAAGTCCGCCCCCGCCCAGCACGAGCCAGGTTTCATTGCCGTCCCAGACGGGGGCAACCGAGTTCATCATCTGGTCACGCTTGTCCTCCCCCTGCACGAATGAGAACAAAATACCAACGCCCAGATCAAAACCATCGAGGATGACATAGGCGAGAACCGCGAAGGCGATGAGGCCGGCCCAGATGAACGCAAGATCGAATGGCATGGGATTGCCTTATTCTGCGGGCGAGAGGTGGCCTTCGGCATCCATCGCGGGTCCCGGCATGATGCCGCCCGCACGGATGGGCTCAATGGGCGACAGCTCGTCTTCCTGCGCATGCGGCGGCTCGCGCATCAGACGCAGGATATAGAACATGCCCGCGCCAAACAGCGCAAAATAGATGACGACAAAGGCGACGAGGGACGTTCCAACGGCGGCGGCCTGAACCGGCGACGCCGATTGTGCCGTGGTGAGCAAGCCGTAGACGGTATAGGGCTGCCGCCCGACCTCCGTCGTGATCCACCCTGCAAGAACCGCGATGAAGCCGGATGGACCCATCAGCATTGCCGCGCGGTGCAGCCAGGGCAGATCGTAAAGCACGCCCTTCCAGCGGGCCCAAAGACTCCAAAGACCAAGGCCCAACATGGCAAAGCCCAAGCCGACCATGATCCGGAAGCTCCAGAACAGCACCGCCACCGGTGGCTGGCGATCCACCGGCACCGAGTCCAGCCCGGCTAAGGGTGCGTTAAGATCGTGCTTCAAAATCAGCGACGAAAGTTTCGGGATCTCGATGGCGTAATCGATCCGCTTCTCAGCCGGGTTCGGGATCCCAAACAGAATGAGCGGTGCGCCATTGGGGTGGCTTTCGTAGTGCCCCTCCATCGCCATGACCTTGGCTGGCTGGTAGGCGAGCGTGTTCTGGCCATGCTCATCACCCGCCAATATCTGCAAGGGTGCCACGAGCGCTGCCATCCACATGGCCATGGAGAACATGGTCCGCGCGCGCACATTGGTGCGATCCCGCAGCAAATGGTAGGCGCCGACGGCACCAACCACGAAAGCCGTAGTGAGATAAGCCGCCAGCACCATGTGAACGAGACGATACGGGAACGACGGATTGAAAATCACCGCCCACCAGCTTGTAACAATATACTGCCCCGCATCATTCATGGCGTAACCAGCCGGTGTCTGCATCCAGCTGTTGACCGACAGAATCCAGAACGCGGAAAAGAACGTGCCCGCGGCCACCATGAGCGTTGCAAAAAAGTGAAGCGCCGGGCCAACGCGCTCACGACCAAACAGCATGACACCCAGAAAGCCAGCTTCCAAAAAGAAAGCTGACAGCACTTCATAACCCATCAGCGGGCCAAGGACCGGGCCGACCTTGTCAGCAAACACCGACCAATTGGTGCCGAACTGATAGGACATGACAATGCCGGACACGACACCCATGCCGAATGCAATCGCGAAGATCTTTTTCCAGTAATTGAACAAATCGAGATAGGCGTTTTTGCCGGTGCGTAAAAACAAGCCGTTCAACACAGCGAGATAGCTCGCGAGCCCGATTGAGAACACTGGAAAGATGATGTGAAAGCTGATCGTAAAGGCGAACTGTGCCCGGGCAAGTATGAGGGATGTGGGCATGTCCATGACAACCTCGGGGGTTATGCGTAGTCAGCAACTCGACTTCTGAATCGTGCAGATAGCATATCAGATTTTCGATTATTAGGTTGCATAAATGCGCAGGCGCTTTTGCCGCGCCCAAGCTCTCCGCGATGCCCAAGCTCTCCGCGATCCGTTTCGTCGTTAAGCTTTTGCGCTAGGTAGACATACCCTCTTGAGAGAACGCTTCAAACGGGACCAAGCTCACGCGTCAGACTTTAAACGACAGCAATGTTGATCTTGCGCGCCACGCTTGATCCGTCGTGCGTCGAAACATCGGACGTGAACATGACGTCACTACCACTCACCCGCCGCCACCTCTTGGCGGGAACTTCAAGTGTCCTGGCCCTCTTCTCCGTGACGGCACATGCCCGCACTTATGGTGCAGGTACAGGGCTGCCGTGGGAGCCCAATGGCGGCGAGCCACCCCTCCCCATCAATCCGCAAGGATGGCTTTTGTTTACGCCAGCCGAAGCGCGCATGGTTGAGGGCATTGCAGATCGCATGATCCCGGCAGACACGCTCAGCATTGGCGGCAAAGAGGCCGGATGTGCGGTCTTCGTCGATCGCCAGCTTGCGGGATGGTTTGGTCAGTCGACGCGGCTTTACATGCGGCCGCCCTTCATGAACGGTCTTCCCACGCAAGGCCTGCAATCGCCCAACAATCCGATTTTGCAATATCGCACCGGCCTTGCAGCGCTTGAAGCAATCGCCAAGAAGCAATTTTCCAATCGGTCTTTCACGGATCTGAAACCCGACGAACAGGATTCGCTTCTCAAAGATATGGAGGCGGGAAAGCTCGAAGTGCCCGACGGCTATTCGTCCAAGGCAATCTTCGATCTCATGCTGCAAAACATCATGGAGGGCTTTTTCGCTGACCCTATTTACGGCGGCAACAAGGATCTGGCGTCATGGAAGATGCTCGGCTTTGCCGGCACGCGCTATGATCACCGAGATTTCGTCGACAAGCATAATCAGAAATATCCGCTTCCGCCTGTGAGCATTGCGGGTCGAGCGAGAATTTAAAATCCCGCAAAACACTTTGTAAGCATCGACGTTTTTCGACACGATTCTCCGAGGATAGATTATGGTTCGCAAGCTTCCTTCAAAAGACGTCGTGATCATTGGGCTTTGTTGGACAGGTGCAATCCTCGCCCACGAATTGACCGATGAAGGTCTCGATGTGGTGGCCATTGAGCGTGGGCCGTGGCGCGACACGGCTTCGGACTTTCCGCCCAGCTATGCGCCGGATGAGTTGCGCTACGCGATCCGCGGGGAATTGTTCCTGCAGCCAAAGCAGGAAACATTCACCTTCCGGCACAAACCCAACGAAATGGCCCTGCCAATCCGGCAATTCGTATCCTTCCTGCCGGGCACCGGTGTCGGTGGCGCGGGCGTACACTGGAACGGCCAGACGTGGCGCTTTTTGCCAACTGACTTCAATCTCAAGACCCACCTTACAAGCCGCTACGGCAAGGATTTTTTGCCCGCTGACATGAGCATTCAGGATTGGGGCATCACCTATGACGAACTTGAGCCCTATTATGACAAGTTTGAATATCTTTGTGGAACATCCGGCAAAGCCGGGAATCTCAACGGCGTGATTCAGGAGGGCGGTAATCCGTTTGAAGGTCCCCGAAAACGCGCCTACCCGACGCCACCGCAGCGCCAGCCCTATGGCCCGACGTTATTTGCAAAAGCAGCCATTGAGACCGGGCATCGCCCGTTTCCGCAACCCTCGTCCAATCTCTCGCAGGGCTACACCAATCCACTCGGCGTGACGCTGGGTGAATGCACGTTCTGTGGATTTTGTGAGCGCTTTGGGTGCGGCAATTATTCAAAAGCAAGTGTGCAGACGACGATCCTGCCAGTGCTGGTTCGGAAATCCAATTTCGAAGCGCGCACAAATTCTGAAGTTCTTAAAATCGAAAAAGATTCAACTGGGAAAAAGGCAACAGGCGTCACCTATATCGACGCCTCGGGTGAAACATTTTTCCAGCCCGCGGATCTTGTAATTGTCTGTGCCTTCATGCTCGACAATGCGCGGCTCATGCTGCTGTCGGGCATTGGCAAACCGTATGATCCGGTATCGGGCGAAGGTGTGATCGGCAAAAACTATTCATACCAGTTGACATCTGGCGTCACAGCATTTTTCGACGACAAGATTTTCAATCCGTTCATCGCGTCAGGTGCCATTGGCATGATGATCGATGACTACAACGGCGATAATTTTGACCACGGCCCCATGGGGTTTGTGGGTGGCGGATATATGGGCATGGGTCAAACGGGTGCGCGTCCGATCCAGACACGCCCAGTGCCACCCGGCACACCACGCTGGGGCAGCGAATGGAAGGCTGCGACGGCGCAGCATTACAATTCAACAATTTCGTTCAGCACGCATGGCAGCAATTATTCTTACCGGGATGCCTATCTGGACCTTGATCCCACCTACAAGGATACGCATGGCCGCCCGCTGATGCGCATCACTTATGATTTCCACGACAACGATTTGAAAATGTCCGGCTTTCTGACGGATCAACTCGCATCAATTGTGAACGCCATGGGTGCCAAACAAGTGGTCAAAAGCCCCCGCAAGGGCCCCTACGACACGAGCATTTACCAGACAACTCACGTCTGTGGTGGCGTCATCATGGGCGAAGATTCAGCCACCAGTGCTGTAAACAAATATCTGCAAAGCTGGGATGCCTCAAACGTCTTCGTGATTGGTGCATCGGCCTTTCCGCAGAACGCAGGCTACAACCCGACCAATACCGTCGGAGCGCTGGCCTTTTGGGCTGCGGACGCTATTCGCACGCAGTACTTAAAAAATCCCGGCCCCCTGGTGCAATCATGATGCTGCATATGAAACCGCGTTATGGCTTGCCACTGGCCGCCATCTTAAGCGTCGTGGGCATCGCATCGGTCGCGCAGGCTGGTGAGCCGCAATCCTTTGACCAGATTGCACGCGGACGCGACGTCAGCATCGCGTCTGACTGCCAGGGCTGCCATACCATGCCCGGTGGATTGCCCTTTGCCGGCGGCCTTGCATTGCAAACGCCATTTGGCAAACTCGTTGCAGCCAATATCACGCCGGACATGCAGACCGGCATCGGTTCTTGGACTGACGAGGACTTTTACAACTCGCTTCACGAAGGGCGTGGCAAAGGCGGAGAGCTGATCTATCCCGCCATGCCGTATCCCGCCTATACAAAGATGACTTACGATGACGCGATGGCACTGCGCGCCTACCTGCGCACCGTCGAGCCCGTGACGCAGGACGTTGTATCCAACCAATTGCCATTTCCCTTCAGCATCCGCGCCAGCCTGAATGTCTGGAACGCGCTGAACTTTACACAGGGCACTTTCAAGCCCGACCCCAATCTCTCACCCGACGCCAACCATGGCGCATATCTCGTCACTGCGCTTGGTCATTGCGCAACCTGTCATTCAGGCAAAACATCCCTGGGAGCAGATGAACCAAAGGCTTTTTTGACAGGCGGTTTGTTACAGGGGTGGTGGGCGCCCGACATCACTGGAAACATGCGCACCGGCATCGGGGGCTGGAGCAACGACGATATCGTGCAATATCTGTGGACCGGCGTTAACCGTTTTTCCGTCGCCACAGGGCCAATGATGGAAACCGTCACCAACTCCACATCAAAGATGAGCAAGGAAGATCTTGGCGCCATTGCCACATATCTCAAGGGCATTCGCGGCGACCAGACAGCCGCTCCACCCAAGGCTGCCGCTGACACCGTGCTTGAGCTTGGCAAGGTTGTCTACACAGACAATTGCAGCATGTGCCATGTCCAAAATGGTGATGGCGTTTCGGGCCTGTTTCCAAAACTTGCCACCAACGGATCGGTGCAGTCCCTGAATGCCACGAGCCAGATCCGGGTCGTGCTCCAAGGCGGGCGTGGCGTGTCAACACAAGCTGCGCCGACCGCCCCTGCAATGCCATCCTTCGGCTGGAAGCTCGGCGACGCAGAGATCGCCGCAGCTCTGACCTATGTGCGCAACAGCTGGTCGAATGCCGCACCGGTCGTCGAGGCATCTGATGTCAAAAAGCTGCGCGATAACCTCGGCGGCGAGGATTGAAAGCTGCGCGTTAGCGACGCTGCGCAGCCTTCACTTTGCGGCGCAAATATTCAAAGTTGATGCTGAACTGATCAGGCCGCGAAATCTTGTCATAAAGGCGCTGGATGTCGTCCGGCGGGAACATCTGCCCCGGTCCACCAGCCGCCATGCACAGCAGCTGGATCTGACAGGCGTTTTCAAGCGCCAGCGACAGGATAACAGCTTCTGCAATCGAGCGACCAACCACCGCGACACCGTGGTTGCGCATCAGCACAGCCTTGCAAGAGCCAAGTGCCTTGGCAACACCTGCGCCCATGTCCGCGGAACGAATGAGATCGATCGTATCGGTGTAATAGGGAACGCCATCGTAAAAAGAGGCCGCTGGCTGACTGATCGGCAACACGGCCTGACCGGTGGCAGAAAGTGCGACCGCATGCACGGGATGGGCATGAATGATCGCCTGCACGTCCGGGCGCACTTTGAAGATTTCCGAATGAATGAAGACCTCGGAATGGCGCGGACCGCCAGACACGCGGTTACCTTCACCGTCGCAGACAACAATGTTGTCCATTGTCATTTCATCAAAGCCAAATGTGTGTGGCTTCATGAGAAAGGTCGAAGCATCTTCGCTTGTGCGGACAGAGATGTGACCGCGGGTGAAATCACCCTGACCCTCGGCTGACAAAATCAAACCAGCATCGATCAGGTCCTGCCGCAATGCGTCCGACATGTTTGCTCCTTGAAACAATTTCTTGAGGTTTGTTAGATCACGTGGGGCGCAAGAATTCAATTCGTGCTGTGTAACGATGCGGGGGATCAGATCTAAACTGTACGTGTGTAGACTGTTGCAAGGTTACGATGCGCTCCCATCGGCAGCTTTTGCTTTGGCGAGACTTTCAGGCAATGTCGGATAAAGAACGCCGAACAGTTTTCAACTTGCTGCCAGCTGATAATGAGGCGCGAGTCTGGCGATATTCCCCTATCAGCAAGGGGACTTCTTGCTTGTTCAAATGAAGGT
>CAIZGQ010000246.1 GCA_903932565.1 uncultured Hyphomicrobiales bacterium | reverse complement strand
ATTTAAAAAATGTAGCCGAAATATTGAGTGTTTCCCAACAATTATTGGACTAGCTTTAAGTCAGAACCTTCAAACTTCACATTGCTTGGATGCGATCTAAAGATCAAACTTTATCTTTAAAGCGCGGGCGCGATCCCTAGCAAGCTTTTTGACTATCGGGGTATGCTTATTCAAAAGACCGCAACAAATTGCAATGTGAGCAGTGGCGATGACGAAATTGGCGCACGCATTTTTGCTTACAACCTTTAGGCTATCCGACCGAAATCCGGGGTTCAATGCGGGAGGCGGCCCTTAGGGTCACCCTTCCTCGCTCCAATGCGTCTTTTTTACACGCTGCCATGTTTTTGCCATTTCGAGCAGAGTGGCTTGAAGGCCTAATCTAAATCTGTCATGTTCGCGCGCTTCCAGTTAGGACAGCCTTGCTGACCATTTGGAAGTGCTGGCCTCTGTCTTGCTGAGCTCTTGCTGACACGGTTCTGTCGGGAGATGAGCGCAGACTTAAGAGGGCGCGACATTCGGCTTATTCCAGATCAATGATGCTGGGCTTAAGGTGTCTGGAAACGCAAAGCGGACGACGTCGAGGCCTGGCCTTGGCGAATTCATCGCACATGGGGAATTGAACAATGGTCGCGTGGGCATTGGAGGCGGAACGAGCGTTGGGCGGAGCCGGAAAACCGGCACCTAAACGCACGGCCAAATCCGCAGCCCTTGCTGCAACCCCGACCCCTTCTGTTCATATTCGCGCCTGAGACGGAATGAAGCCCATGACAAATCCGGTGACACAGCCAGTGCCCAACGCAATCTCAAATCGTTCTGTCAATTCCATCGATCCCGCGCTGCCAGTGGCACAGGGTCTTTACGATCCGCGCAATGAGCATGACGCCTGCGGCGTCGGCTTTGTTGCGGACATGAAGAACCGGAAGTCCCACGCGATTGTCCAGCAGGGCCTGCAGATTTTGATGAACCTCGATCATCGCGGCGCTGTGGGTGCAGACCCCAAGCTCGGCGATGGTTGCGGTATTCTGGTGCAGATTCCGCATACATTTTTTGCGGAAGAATGCGCCAAGATCGGCATCACGCTGCCGGCCGCGCGCGCCTATGGCATTGGTCAGTTTTTCATGCCGCGCGACGCCGCAGCCCGCAAGGAAGCTGAAGCCATTGTTGATCGTGTGATCGCGGAGGCGGGCCTCACGCTGCTCGGCTGGCGCGATATTCCTGTCGACAATTCGGATCTGGGCGAGGCCGTGAAGGTTGTCGAGCCCGGCCAGCGGCAGGTCTTTGTTGGACATGGCGCGGCCGCGATCAGCGAAGATGACTTCGAGCGGAAGTTGTTCCTGCTGCGCAAGGTTGTTTCGAACGCGATCTATGCGCTGTCGAACCCGGCCATGGCCGAATATTATCCCGTCTCGATGTCCTGCCGGACCATTGTCTACAAGGGCATGGTGCTCGTCAGCCAGCTTGGCGGCTACTACAAGGACCTGATGGACCCGCGCTTTGATTCAGCGCTGGCTCTTGTGCATCAGCGCTTTGCCACAAACACGTTCCCGTCCTGGCGTCTCGCCCATCCCTACCGGATGGTGGCGCACAATGGCGAAATCAATACGCTGCGCGGCAACGTCAACTGGATGGCCGCGCGTGAAGCCTCCGTTGAATCAAAGCTGTTTGGCAGCGACATCTCGAAGCTCTGGCCGATTTCCTACGAAGGCCAGTCGGACACGGCCTGCTTTGACAATGCACTCGAATTCCTTGTGCAGGGTGGCTATTCGCTCGTCCATGCGATGATGATGCTGATCCCGGAAGCCTGGGCCAGCAATCCGCTGATGGATGAAGAGCGCCGCGCGTTCTACGAATATCACGCTGCGATGATGGAGCCGTGGGACGGCCCCGCCGCTGTCGCCTTCACCGATGGTCGCCAGATCGGCGCAACGCTCGATCGGAATGGCCTGCGCCCGGCGCGCTATGTCGTGACCGACGATGGCCTTGTGATCATGGCGTCGGAAGTCGGTGTCCTGCCGATCCCGGAAGAGAAGATCGTCACAAAGTGGCGTCTGCAGCCCGGCAAGATGCTGCTGGTTGATCTCGAACAGGGCCGCATCATTTCGGACGACGAAATCAAGCATTCGCTGTCGACCGCCAATCCCTATCAGGGCTGGCTCGACCGCACGCAGATCGTGCTGGAGGATCTGGCACCCGTTGAGCCGCGCTCGACCCGCACCGACGTGTCGCTGCTCGATCGCCAGCAGGCCTTTGGCTACACGCAGGAAGACCTGCAGATCCTGCTCGCCCCGATGGGCCAGACGGGTCAGGAAGCTGTTGGCTCGATGGGCACGGACACGCCGATTTCGGCCATGTCCGACAAGTCGAAGATGCTCTACACCTATTTCAAGCAGAACTTCGCGCAGGTGACGAACCCGCCGATCGATCCGATCCGCGAAGAGCTTGTCATGAGCCTCGTGTCGTTCATCGGCCCGCGTCCGAATATCTTTGACCTTGAGGGCAATTCCAAGCGCAAGCGTCTGGAAGTGCGCCAGCCGATCCTGACCAACGCCGATCTCGAAAAGATCCGCGCCATCGGCCACGTCGAAGAGAGCTTTGACACCAAGACGCTCGATATCACCTTCAGCACCGACCACGGCTCGGACATGGAGCCGATGTTGAAGCGGCTGTGCGAGCGCGCCGAGCAGGCCGTGAAGGGTGGCTTCAACATCATCATCCTGTCGGATCGTCTTGTGGGGCCCGACCGCATTCCGATTCCCGCCCTGCTGGCAACAGCGGCCGTGCAT
>CAIZGQ010000245.1 GCA_903932565.1 uncultured Hyphomicrobiales bacterium | reverse complement strand
GCTGTGACCCATGGCGCGCAGCCGCTCGACAGCGCGATCAAGCCAGGGCTGCTGCGTGCCCCACACCGCCAGCTGCTTTCCTTTGGCGCGGCACAACAAAGCTGGAATAAAATCTGTACCGTTCAAGTTGAGGCCGGGCTGAACCTGCTGCATACGCAGCGCGATCTCAACGCCAATCCCGTCGCGCAAGAGAATGTCTGCACCTGCCAGGTGATCCGTAAAGGTGCGGCTGCTCCAGGCCATGTTCAGCGCGTGCGCGTTGGCAAACGCGAGAATCTTCACGCCCCGCGGCGCCAGGAGAGATGCCGTGAGGTCTTCTTCTTGAGTTGCATCTTCAATCAGCAGCAGCTTGTCGAAGATGGTACGCCAGTTGCTGAGAGACATCGAGCACCGTGAGCTTATGCTTACGCCTTGAATTTTCAGTCTCGATTATTTCTCAAAAACCTTAAGGGAGCGTGTGTTGCCGGGGTTAACACCCCGGCACTATTGGTTAACGCGCTGGTTTGCGAGCTATTTTACCGCTGCAGCAGGCTTGGACAGGCCAGCTGGATCGTTGAAGTAGCGGAAGAATTCTGAATTCGGCGAGACAACAAGGCGCGTTTCGCTGGGCTTCAGCCCCGCTTCGTAAGCCTGCATCGACCGATAGAACGCGAAGAAATCAGGGTCACGACCAAAGGCTTCCGCGTAAACGCGGTTGCGCTCGGCATCGCCCTCACCCCGCGTCGTGTCAGCCTGACGCTGCGCTTCGGCGGTCAGGACGGTCACGTCGCGATCCGCCTTGGCGCGGATGCGCTGTGAGATTTCCGATCCCTGCGCCCGAAACTCAGCGGCTTCACGTTGACGCTCGGATTGCATGCGTTTGAAAACGCCGTCCGAAATTTCCCGCGGGAAGTCGGCGCGGCGAATACGCGCATCAATCACAGAGACGCCGATCTTCTCACCTTCTGCATTCACACTTTTGAGGATCGAGCTCATCAGCGCATCACGCTTGTCGCGAACAATATCAGTGATCGTGGCAGCACCCAGCACACGCCGCAGGGCAGAACTCAGAACTGAACCCAGCTGGTTTCTGGAGCCTTCGATTGTGCGAACGGTCCGATAAAAGGCCAACGGATCAGTGATCCGATAGCGCAGGAATGCGTCGACGACCAAACGCTGATTGTCGTTGGCAAGAATTTCCTGCTGTGGCGATTCAAGATCGAGAATCCGATTGTCCAAGACGGTGACAGTCTCAACAAACGGAATCTTGAAATGCAGGCCTGGCTCCGTGACAAGCGCGCGGCCGGGCACAGGATCACCAAATCGCAGAACCAGCACCTGCTCCGTCTGGCCAACGGTGTAGAGCGCACCACTTCCCAGAACGACGACCAGCGCGAGAATGACAAATGCCGTCAGAGTTGCAAAAGATTGTTTCATTTGCGGGCTCCCTGCGACGGCGTCATCGGCTTTTCAAGCTGCATGTAAGGAATGACGCCATTGCCGGCGGACTGGTCGATAATGACTTTGTCGGCGCCAGCCAGAACACGTTCCATGGTTTCCAGATACAGGCGGCGACGGGTGATATCCGGCGCTTTCTTGTATTCCTCATAAATGGATTCAAACCGTGAGGCCTGACCCTTGGCCTGCGCCACGGTCTGGTCACGATAGGCTTCTGCTTCCTGCAAGATCCGCGAGGCCGCACCGCGCGCTGTCGGGACAACACCATTGGCATAGGATTCGGCCTCGTTCTGAAGGCGATCCTTATCCTGCTGTGCAACCGTCACATCCTTGAAGGACGCGATGACCTGCTGCGGCGGATCGACGGGCAGCAATTGCACCTGCAAGATCTGCACGCCTGCCTTGTAACGATCCAGAACGGACTGAATCAGCTGCTGGGCCGCTGGTTCAACCTGGCTACGGTCGGACGTGAGCAAGCGTTGAATGGGTGTGCGACCAACCAGTTCGCGCATCGCGCTTTCCGACACGGCTTTTACGGTGTCGCGCGGTCCACGAATGTTGAAGACGTAGTTCTCGGGGTTGACGGGATCAATTTGCCAGATCACGCGGAATTTAACGTCGGCGATATTCTGGTCGCCGGTCAGCATCAGGCTTTCCTGCGGAATGTCATCAACCGCTTCAGCCGGCGACAGCCGGGATGTGTCGCGTGTCGTGAAACCCACGTCGATGGCGTTGCGGTCCGTGACCTTCGGCTTCAAGACAGCGCCAATCGGATAGGGCCAATTGTAGTTCAAGCCCGACGATGTCTTGGATGTGTAGCGACCAAAGACGAGATTGAGGCCAACCTCGTTGGGCTGCACCGTGTAGAAGCCACTGGCGAGCCAGATGACCACCAGGGCAGCGCCCAGAAGGATGAACCCGCGTCCTGCGCCAAAGCCGCCTGAGAACATGTTCTGCAAGCTCGCCTGCAAGCGACGCAGCAAGTCTTCCAGGTCCGGTTGGCCCGGCCCCGAGGAGCCGTTGCCCGGGCCTTTGCCGGGACCACCCCAGGGCGGCTGGCCGCCAGGCGGACGACCCCAGGGGCCATTGTTGTTGCTATTCCAGGACATCGTTTCCCCTCTCATCAGCCGTGACATTCATCGGCTGACGTTCGTTCAACAAAATTCTTATGGCAAAGCCGAAAACGCGGCAAATGGCCCATCATGGGCCCTAACCGCGCGGCTCCCGGCAACGGGACCACAGTCACGATGTCCGACGTGATTTTCGTGACGGTCCGCGGATGGTGCTGATGTCGACAGGTGGCGGGGGCTTCTTGCATGCAGTCTGCATGTGGCGATGACGATCGATTCCGCCAAGATGCGTTGCGAGGCACACGGGACTAGACTTTTGGTCACTTGGTCGCAGGCGACCGTGCAACATAGTCAACAAATGCAAACCCGGCCTCGTCGCCGGCCGCAGGAGCATGCGGCGTGCGTGAAGCCTCCCGCCAGAGCGCTGGATCAATCGCTGGAAAAAACGCATCAGCCTCGGGGGTCAAGTCAACTTCGGTGATCCGCAACAGGGACGCCTGCCCCATCAGCGCAGCGTAGATTTCAGCGCCACCGGCAATGACAATCTCATGCGCCCGAAGGATTTCGGCGCGCTCATTGGCAAGCTTTAGCGCAGTCTCAAGATCGAGCGCCGACCAGACACCCGTGACCTCGAAGGCGGGGTTGCGGCTCACCACAATGATGTCACGCCCCGGAAGCGGGCGACCAATCGACTCCCAGGTTTTGCGTCCCATGATCACGGGCCGCCCCAGGGTCGCGGCACGAAAGTGCGCCATGTCGCTTTTGAGCCGCCATAGCAGTTTGTTATCGCGACCGATCGCGCCATTTCGGGCGACTGCCGCGACGAGGACGAGGGGGAGTCCTGGCTTATCCGTCATGTCAGCCACGATCCGCATGGCGCGGCCGCGCCTTGTCCGCCAATCGCCAGAGTGCGGCAGATTCGACGCGGCAGGTGGTCCATTCCTCCATCATGGTCGCGCCCTCCGCCTTGTAGAAAGCAATGGCATCCTTGTTCCAATCGAGGACGGACCATTCAAGACGGCCCATGTTTTCGGCGACACAGCGGCGCGCGGCCTCGGCGAGAAGTGCACGCCCGGCACCAAGCCGCCGAAATGCCGGGCGCACAAACAAGTCCTCGATCCAGATGCCGTGCCGGCCCCTGAACGTCGAATAGGTGTAAAACCAGACCGAGCAGCCCATGACGCGACCGCCCTGGCCTTCCACCATGTCGCAGAAAACGCGCGGCTGCGGGGCAAACAGCGCAGCTGCCAAATCCTCGGCCCCTGCCTGCATGGCCTCGCTCAAATGCTCGAACTCTGCCAGTTCAGCAATCAATGCGTGGATGTGCCCGACATCGTCCGCAATGGCAGGCCGCACCAGGGGCGGAACGGTGTGGTGATGATCTTCCATTGCCGTCATCCTGCTTGGTTGGTCCGACATCGGGTTCAGCCGGTGGGAAGGCTTGCCGAAACCTGCACACAGACGCCGCCTCGACACAAGCTCACGGTCTTTGACGTGGCCAGCCCCTCGGCAGCCAGACAAAATCGGCGGATAAACGTGTCAGGTAAACTTGCCGGATGAACTTGCCGGATGAACTTGCCGGATGAACTTGCCGGATGAACTTGCCGGATGAACTTGCATTGCATCGTCAAATCCAGCACGTGTAATTCAAAGATCATTGGAGGAAATCGACATGGCTGAGACCAAACTTCCCGTCCTGATTGCGGGTGGTGGAATTGGCGGTTGCGCGACCGCCCTCTCGCTGGCCCTGAAGGGCATCCCGAGCCGGATATTCGAGCAGGCCAAGGAATTCAAGGAAGTCGGCGCTGGTATCCAGCTTGGACCCAACGCGTTCAAGATGTTCGAGCGCTACGGGCTGACATCAGCGATCAACGATATCGCCCACTTCCCCGACAAGCTCGTCATGATGGACAATTATTCCGGCGAGCACATCACCACGATCCCGGTCCAGAGCGAAGCGTTCATGAAGCGCTTCAAATATCCGTATGGTGTCATTCATCGCGCCGACATGCTCGACGTGATCGTGGCCGAATGCCGCAAATACGCCGACCTGATCGAGCTGAACACCGGCACCAAGGTCGTTGCGCATGAAGACCATGGCAGCCACGTCTCGGTCACCCTGGAGGATGGTTCGCGTCACGAGGGCACGGCCTTGCTCGGCTGCGAGGGCCTGTGGTCGCGCCTTCGCGAGCATATTGTGGGCGACGGCAAACCGCGCGTGTCGGGCCACATTGCCTACCGCGCTGTTCTGAAGCGCGACGAGGTTCCGCAGGACCTCTGGAGCCCATCCGTTTATCTGTGGGGCGGCGAGAAACGCCACCTTGTTCATTACCCGCTGCGCCGTGGCGAACTTTATAACCTCGTCGCGGTATTTCACAGCCAGCGTTACGAAGAAGGCTGGGATGCCTTCGGGGATCCGGCCGAACTCACCGAGCGATTTGCCACCGCCGTGCCACAGGTGAAGCGCCTGTTGGAAAAGATCAATTCCTGGAAGATGTGGGTGCTGTGCGATCGAGAGCCGGTGCGCGATTGGTCGCAAAACCGCGTGGCGCTCCTGGGCGATGCGGCGCATCCGATGCTGCAATATCTGGCGCAGGGTGCGGTCATGTCCATGGAGGACGGCTGGGTTCTGGCCGAGGAAATGGACCTGTCGAAGGGCGATTACGCCAAGGCCTTCGTGTCCTATGCGCAAAAGCGTTATTTGCGCACGGCCCGCGTGCAGCTCACCGCACGACTTTATGGCGACATCTATCATGCCGCTGGCGCAACCCGCGATTTACGCAACCAGATGATGGGCGGCGGCAAGGAACAGACATCATTTGAGAGCTCCGCCTGGCTGTACGACGGCATCTGAGACCGTCGGCACCGGTAAACCAAACACCCCCGCCCGCATCCGCGTGGCGGGGTTTTTTTTGCCCTGCAGGACCCTATCGGGGCTTTAACCCCTCCCTCTATCGGATGGCTTTGCGGCAGCCCTGGTCCTGCTAGAGTGCTGCAGAAGAATGCCAGTCTGAGGGAACATCCATGAGCAGCGCCCATGATAATAGCGCCCACAAAAAGAGCGCTTACGATATCGGCCTCGACCGCAACCCGGCCAATCACCAGCCCCTGACGCCGCTGGGATTTCTGGAGCGCGCTGCTGCCACCTTCCCCGACCGAACGGCCGTGATCCACGGCAACCTGCGCCGCAGCTATCGCGATCTGTATGCGCGCAGCCGCCAGCTCGGATCAGCTCTCGCGAGGCTTGGGATTGCACGCGGCGATACCGTGTCGGTCATGCTGCCGAATGTGCCGGCCATGGTCGAAGTTCATTACGGAGTGCCCATGACAGCTGGCGTGCTCAACGCGATGAACACGCGGCTCGACGCCTCCATCATTGCCTTCACACTGGACCACGCTGAAACAAAGGTCGTGATCGTGGATCGTGAGTTTTCCGGCGTGATGAAGGAGGCTTTGTCGCTCTGCAAGGCAAAGCCCATTGTCATCGATTATGACGACCCGGTTTATACGGGCGCGGGCGAGCGCATCGGGACACTTGATTACGAAACCTTCATCGCGTCCGGCGATCCCGATTACGCATGGCACGTCCCGGGCGACGAATGGGACGCCATCGCGCTGAATTACACGTCTGGCACAACGGGCGATCCAAAGGGTGTTGTCTATCACCATCGTGGCGCGCATCTGCTGGCGACAGGCAATGTCATCGTCGGCAATCTGGGACGGCACCCCGTCTATCTCTGGACGTTGCCGATGTTTCACTGCAACGGCTGGTGCTTTCCCTGGACGATCAGCCTTGTGGCAGGAACGCATGTTTGCCTGCGCCAGGTGCGGGCGCAACTGATGTATGACCTGATCGCCGAGCACCGTGT
>CAIZGQ010000244.1 GCA_903932565.1 uncultured Hyphomicrobiales bacterium | reverse complement strand
AGTTCGGGAGGCTTTGGCTTGGTCGAAAGACAATTTCAAGAAATCACAGCCCCGCACGGTCGACGATTATTTCTCAGCGCCGATCATGATCGCACGGAAACTTGTGTCTTTGGCGAAGGCTGATCGTGAAACACTTTTGGCGTCCATTCTCTACCCTGCGGCGCGCCCATCGGAAAATGCACCGCCTGACGAAGGTAAGCTGAAGGAGATTGAACAGAAAGTGGTTTTCTGCCGCCTTCTCCGGATCGTCAGTGGTCGTAAGACCGGCGTCGAGCGCCATGTAAAGCGCCCGAATAATCGACACCCGCAAGTTGATGTAGCGTTCCTGCCACACGGCGCGGCGCGGGCACAACTCCCAAGTGGAGAGCATTTCGGCGTTGATGATCGGGAGGTCTGGAGCCCCGGTCATGGCTGTTGCTGTTGCCATTCGTCAGTGGGATGCTGGCGCGGAGCGGGAGGGGAACCGTCCGTTATGGGTTGGTTCTCAGAGCGCGGAGCTAAAGCCTGCCGACTCGATGCTGGAACTAATGTCTTCCCCATTCTCGTCAACCCTTGCCGCAATCCAGACTGCGCGGGGCTTCCCGGTATTACGCCTGACTTCTTTAACACCCAATCCTGAAACTTAACGTCATTCATCAAAACTTCTAGCGGCATCGACCGTCCAATGCCGTACCCCGTGTGGAGGATGCCATACAACGGGCTGTGCGCCATGATCGACAATCCATAGAGGATTTGGAACAACGCAAACGGGTTGGCTACGCCTTTGGCCTGCATTGCCAACTTCATTCGGTTCAGCGTTACATTGTCGATACCGGCAAGTTCTTCGGTCGTCTTTCCTTTAATGACTTCGCCGCCGTATTTCTGTGCTTCCTTGATTTTCCCTGATGCTTCCTTTTCGGCTTCTGACTGCGCTTCTCTGGTTGCTTTTTCAACTGTTGAAAGTCGTTCCCTTTCTGCGGCGGTAATAGCTTTTGATTCCGCTTGCGCTTCTTTCGGAACGCCCTTCAAGAGTTCGGACAGTGTAGTGCTCTTGGCGGTTATGTCGTTCAGTTCGGCGGGACTGACACCAACCGACTGCATAATGGTGTTGATTCCCTCGGCAGTGGTTTTGCCGGATATTTTCTGCAATTTTGGATCAACGGCTTGATCGAATACATCCCTTGCCGAAAGAAGTTTCTCCGCCTTGGGACTTCCGATTCCACGGCGGAACTTCATGTACTCGCCTTTCGCCGCTTTGTACTTCTCCCCCAACCCGTTATCTGTGGCAACCTTTTGCTGCAACTCGCTTACTTTCTCAGCGGCTTTATAGAGCCCTCGCCGGATAGCGGTGTCTTTAGAAGCAGACGCCGTAGAAAACAAGTCCTCTTTGACTCGCGTGAGAGTGTCAAATGTGACAGACTTGGGAGCGTTACCACCAAGACCCGATCCAGCCGGAGCAATAAACTCACCTGTAGAACTGGATGCAATAGGTTCCGTTCTCGCGGGCAAGGCTTTGAACGCCCCTGGTGGAATCTCTGGTGTTCGTCCGCCTTCATCCACTACCGCGGACTCGATTAGGCTTTGAATCGTTTGCGAGTCCGACACGTTTCCCTGAATCTGCTCCCCAATTTCCTTAAACGGCAGGCTCACCCGCTGATATTCCTCATGCGCTGCCTTCGCAGTATCGGCAACCAATCGGGCTCCGATAGTATGGCGCTGTTGCTGTACGTCGCCTAATTGTTTTTCGAGGTCTTGAATCGTTTTATCCCGCACTTGGTCGATAATCTGTCGCGTGAATTGGGCGCT
>CAIZGQ010000243.1 GCA_903932565.1 uncultured Hyphomicrobiales bacterium | reverse complement strand
TGGGGTCGGTCACTACGGCGTGTTCAACGGCTCGCGCTACCGCTCCGAAATTGCGCCGCGCATCTGCGATTTCATCTGGAATCTTGAGAACGAGGCCAAAAAAGCCTCACCGAAGCGGGCCAAGGCCTGAGGCACAACAAAGTTTGAAGCCTTACGACGCACGAAAGTGTTTTGAGAGCTTCAAGCTTTGCGCCTGATAGTTTGACCCGAGACCGGAGCCATAGAGGACGTCTGGCGTCTCGGACATTCTCTCGTACACCAACCGTCCAACGATCTGCCCATCTTGCAGAATAAAGGGGACGTCGTGCGAGCGCACCTCTAAGACGGCGCGGGCACCTGCGCCGCCAGCTTCGGCCAATCCAAAGCCCGGATCAAAGAAACCCGCATAATGTACCCGGAACTCGCCGACCAGCGGGTCGAAGGGGATCATCTCAGCGGCATGATCAGCAGGAACGCGGACAGCTTCCTTCGATGCCAGGATGTAAAACTCTCCAGGATCGAGAATGAATTCAGGTCGGCTGCCAATGGGAAGCGGCTCCCAGAAATCGGTTACCTGGTGCGCATTGACGCGGTCAACGTCGACGAGCCCCGTGTGGCGCTTTGCGCGGTAACCAATGAGGCCCCGATCGCCAAACCCGGCCAGATCTATCGAAACGGCAACCCCGCCCACAAACGACGGCGTAGCCGACGTCACCAGAGGCTGCCTTTCGTGGAGATCGCGATGGCCTGTGTCATCGAGACGAGAATGGCCGTGACGGAAGCGGATTTGCGACAATCTGGAGCCAGCGCGCACAATGATTGGAAACGTGCGCGGCGAAATTTCGATATAGATCGGTCCTCTGTATCCGGCCTCGATCGTGTCGAACTCGCGCGCCCGGTCCGGTATGACGCGCGTGAACACGTCAATGCGGCCCGTTGAGCTTTTCGGGTTTGCCGATGCGGCCAGCCACGGGGGTAGGTCCAAGCTCTCCATCAATTCTGCCACGTAAACGCAGCCCGTTTCCAAAATCGCTTCTTTCGATAGATCGATTTCGTGCAGCGCCAATTGTTCAATGCAATCGGACACGGGTCGGTTTGGACCAGGCAGAAAACTGGCGCGCATGCGCCAAGCGCGCTGCCCAACGCGTAAATCAAGGCTGGCGGGCTGGATCTGTCCATCCGCAAATGGCCGCTCCACCTTGATGACACCGGCCTCAGCGAGGGCGCTGATCTGACGAGCCGCAAGAATACCTGCTGGCCAAGTTGGTGCTTCGAACTGGGTCACGGCTTGATCTCACCAACGCGCTCCAGCGCGCCTTCTGACCATGTCATACCATCACGCCCGATCCCACGCCTATTGCCGCGTTGACGCCCAACGAGGCCGGGGTGTAGTTTTCCGCCACTTTCCGCCGCTCAATAGTCGATTGGCCTTCTGCACCGCGGGGGCATGTTCGTCGAGTGGAGACCCTCACGGTCGCCATGCGCCCCAATCGAGCTGCGTGGAACAAAGTCCTAGCAGAGCTATTATCCCGCTCACGAATTGCGTTAGGTACCGAGTGGTACCGCGGAGAATGTCATGTCCGATTCAAAGCACGCCGACCCGAAAAACTGGCGCCTTGCCACCCGTATGGTCCACAGCGGAACGATGCGGTCTCAGTTTGGCGAGACGTCGGAGGCAATCTTTCTGACGCAGGGCTACGTGTACCCCAACATGGAAGCTGCGGAAGCGCGCTTCAACGGAACTGATCCCGGCTTCATCTACGCGCGCTATGGCAGCCCCACGGCCGCCATGTTTGAGCAGCGCATGTGCGAGTTGGAAGGTGCCGAGGCTGGCCGGGCAACAGCAAGCGGCATGGCTGCCGTGACAGCTGCCCTGATGGGACAGTTGAAGTGCGGGGATCATATTGTCGCCGCCAAGGCTTTGTTTGGATCCTGCCGTTATAT
>CAIZGQ010000242.1 GCA_903932565.1 uncultured Hyphomicrobiales bacterium | reverse complement strand
GGTCTACCCGCCTTGCGCATTCAAAATGCCGAACCCCGGCTAGAGCCGGGTTCGGTGGGAGAAGGTGCCCCGCAGCGCGGGGCGGATGAGGGTCCTGCCAGCACCCCCCGTCTTCCTTGCGTCAAAACTTTGCGGCATGATCCTGCTACCGTGTTTTACGGTCACACTTAAGGACGAATGACAATGAACCAGCCGCTTGCGCTCATGGGTACGCCCGGGATCGGATTTTTTGCCCTCATCATCATTGGCGGGCTCGCAGGGTGGATCGCAGGTATGATCGTTGGATCGCGCCATTGGATCTTCACTAACATTTTCATCGGCATTCTGGGCTCATGGGTTGGCTCGACCCTCGCCGACCTCGCCAATCTGTCCGTCAACGGCTCCATCGCGCATTTCGTGGCCGCGCTCGTGGGCTCCATCGTCATCCTCTACGGCTGGCAGTTGCTGCACCCCAAGACGGACACGATGTCCGGGCCGATGGCTTAAGGTTCAGCCGGCCTAAGCCACAGACATCATGTCTGATTGCACAACGGCTAGTGGCCGCCTAGATACGATCAGTGAAGTTGGATCGGGATTTGGGCAGCATGGCCGTTGTGTTTGACATCAAGACCGACCCGCGCCGCTCAGGCTCGTTGGTTGACGCGGGCGGGGCAGACCAACCTGCGGACCTCGTGTCCAACATGTCCGCGACCGCTGATACCGCGCGTCCAAGGCATCCTGAAAAAGCCCATCGCCCCGACCAGCCGATTTTGAAGAAGCCGGATTGGATTCGCGTCAAGGCGCCGGGTTCCCCCGCCTGGGCGGCGACCAACAAGATTGTCCGCGACAACAAGCTGGTGACCGTCTGCGAGGAGGCGGGCTGCCCCAACATTGGCGAATGCTGGGAGAAGAAGCACGCCACCTTCATGATCATGGGCGACACCTGCACGCGCGCCTGCGCATTCTGCAACATTCGCACCGGGCTCCCGGCCGCCCTTGATCCCAACGAGCCTGAATCGGTTGCCGATGCGGTGGCCAAACTCGGACTGAGCCATGTGGTCATCACATCAGTGGATCGCGATGATCTGGCCGATGGTGGGGCGCAGCATTTTGCCCAGACGATTGCTGCGATCCGTCGTCGCGCCCCCAAAACGACAATTGAGATTCTGACGCCGGATTTCCTGCGCAAGGACGGCGCACTCGAAACTGTCGTTGCAGCGCGGCCCGATGTGTTCAATCACAATCTTGAGACGGTGCCATCGAAATATCTCAAGGTTCGCCCCGGCGCGCGGTACTTTCACTCGATCCGCTTGCTGCAGCAGGTCAAGCAGCTCGACCCGACCATTTTCACCAAGTCCGGCATCATGGTTGGGCTGGGGGAGGAACGCGAAGAAGTCCTGCAATTGATGGATGATTTGCGTACAGCCGAGGTTGATTTCCTGACCATCGGTCAATATCTCCAGCCGACTAAAAAGCACCATCCGGTGATCCGCTTTGTTGAACCCTCTGAGTTCAAGTCGTTTGAAGCGGTCGCCAATGCCAAGGGCTTTTTGCTGGTGTCATCGTCGCCGTTCACACGCTCGTCGCATCATGCGGGCGAGGATTTCGCCAGGCTGCAGGCTCGCCGCAAAGCCCATCTTGGGTGATCCGGCGAGGGTTTCATGTGAACCTCAGAGGTGAACCCTTATGACGAAGACATTGAAAATGGCGCTGGCCGCGCTGAGTGGTCTGGCTTTTCTGACAACCGCAGCGGCCGCTCAACAGCGGCCCTACAGCCCGAGACTTTCCTGCGGGGCTGCCAAGCAAATCGTCTTGCGTAGCGGCGCTGTGGTGATGGGTACCGGGCCGGATTTGTATGATCGTTATGTCTCGAACGCTGGCCAGTGCGGGACGTTTGAAGACGCCATAACGGCTTTCGTCCCAACGGGCGACAACCCGCAATGCTTCGTCGGCTATCAATGCCGCATGCACGTTCAGAATGTCGACTGAACGATTCAGCGAGCTTAATTGCGGAAGGCCCCGGAAACGCGGGAATCATGGACAAAAGCGCGACTGTGGCCTAACACCTCAGCCATTAGACCAGACGCCCGGTGTGGTGGCCTTCATGGCTCCGCAGCCCGAACGTCTTGGCTTCGCGACAGCAGAGATTCCGATGCCCGAGCTTCAGGACAGCACTGATCTTCGCCGGTTCATGGTGGACCGCCAGATTCGCACCTATGACGTGACAGACCAAACCTTGCTGGAGCGGTTTCTGGATGTTCCGCGCGAAGCGTTCGTGCCGGACGCATTGGTACCATTGGCGTATTCGGATCGGGCGATAGAGCTTGGTGAGGGGCAGGGCGGCCGCAACCTACTTGCACCGCTGGTCTTGGCCAAGCTTCTGCAGGCTGCTGTCATTCGCCCAACCGACCGTGTGCTCGATGTGGCTGGGGGCTACGGTTATACCGCTGCGCTCGTCAGCGGCCTCTGTGCCGCGGTTGTGGCGCTGGAAGACGACGCGGCGCGCACGGCCCGCGCGAGCGTCCTGTTTCAAACCTACAAGCTGACCAACGCCTCGGCCGTGACGGGTGATTTCGTAAATCCTGTTGCCGTCAAGGGGCCCTTCGATCTCATCATCGTCAATGGCGGTGTGGAGACCGGACTTGATCCGTTGTTTGCGTTGCTCCCCGACTGTGGTCGTCTGGTTGCGATCGAGCGCGCGTCCGATGACCCGACAGGCCGCGCTGGCAAGGCGCGCCGCTATGACAAGATCGG
>CAIZGQ010000241.1 GCA_903932565.1 uncultured Hyphomicrobiales bacterium | reverse complement strand
GCTGCAGTCGCCTTTTCGTTCTGGTTACTCGTCCGGGAGCTTCGCGGACTTTCTGCCTCCGATATCTGGTTCAGCCTCAAGGCGATCCCGCCCCACGCGTTCCTGATGGCGCTGGGCTCGACCCTCGTCGCCTATGCGGCACTCGCCTGGTACGACCGGATCGCGCTGCTGCATCTGGGCAAGCCGCTGTCCTGGATCTTCATCTCGCTCACCTCCTTCACGACCTATGCGCTGTCGCACAACATCGGCATGTCGGTGTTCTCCGGGGCCATCGTGCGCTACCGGGCCTATTCCTCGAAGGGACTGACAGTCTCCGAGATTGCCCTTCTCGTCGCTTTTTGTTCGTTCACGTTCTTTCTGGGAACAGCGACCCTGATGGGCATTGTTCTCACGGTCGAGCCGGAAATCATTACGCGCCTGTTTGAGGTGCCAACACATCTCGCGCGCTGGGCGGGCATCGGAATGCTGGCCGTGATTGCGCTTTACCTGATCGGGTCGGCGCTGAACCTGCGGCCGCTGGTCATTGGCAAGTTCAAGCTGGTTTATCCCAACCTGCAGATTTCGCTGCGCCAGATTCTGGCGGGTCCGATTGAGCTGGTCGGAGCCGCGGGTATCATCTATTTCGCACTGCCGGAAAGCGCCAATCCGGGCTTTCTCATTGTGCTCGGCGTGTTTCTCGCCTCGTTCTCCGCCGCACTCCTCAGCCACGCCCCGGGCGGCCTTGGCGTGCTGGAATATGTGTTTATCAAGGCGATGCCGGGCTCCGATCACGCGCAGGTTTTGGCCGCCCTCATCGTGTTCCGGCTGTTCTACCTGATCCTGCCACTCGCCTTTGGCATTGTTGTCGTGGTGGTTTTCGAACGAGGTCGGTTGGCGGAGGCGTTGCTGGTCAAAACCGGCCTCGCACGCCTCGATCTGCCACCCGATCCCCCAACACCGGCGTGAGTTGCCGCGACTGATCAGAACTTCTGGCTGGCAAGACGCCACCGGCGCAGTTCCGCCGGGGTCAGAATGTGAATGTTGTCGGATGAAATCCGCTCCGCCGTCGTCACCAGATCAGG
Source organism: uncultured Hyphomicrobiales bacterium (assembly GCA_903932565.1). GTDB lineage: Bacteria > Pseudomonadota > Alphaproteobacteria > Rhizobiales > Beijerinckiaceae > Terripilifer. The sequence goes on along the minus strand of CAIZGQ010000241.1, from coordinate 707 downwards.
GCTCACCCCCATCATGCCGGCATAGGCGGACAATTTGCCGCCCAGAAGGCCAGCATCATAAACTTTTTGCGGCTCTTCGCTGAACCCAGCTGGATCACGCCCGCCAACCACGTTGAACATCCGATGGATGCCAATCGAGCTTTGCGGTGGCGCGATGCGTTTCTTGCCGCCCATGAGCGCATAGACGCAGGCGGAATAGCAGCGCGCCGAGGCGAACGCTGCATTCAGGCCTGAACCTGGCGGCGGGGCCACAACGCGCGCAACCACCGTCATCGCGCCGACCTTGCGAAACATCTGGCCAAGCTGCATGGACGCGACAACTTTGCCGCCCGGCGAATTGATAAACACCACCGTGCGCAACCGGTTGTCGTCCATGCTTTTGGCGAGAAAGCTCATGAAAGCCTGGGGTGTCGCGTCCACGATCTCGCCATCGGCGACGATGACATCAACGCATTTGGTGGCGGAGCGACAGGCCTGCGGGTCTGACAGCGCAACAAGCTTGAACGCCATATCATCGGCGCGCGCCAGGGAGGTGCCAGCTAAGAGGCCAATGGCAAAGGCCGCAGCCAATATGCGCGCTGCGGTTTGAACGGCGTGCGCCCGGCGTTGCGGCGAAACGAGGTCCGAGAGGCGCTTCATCACGACATGCATCGGACCCACCTGACTGTCTTCAACCACGCGCCCACGGACTGGCATTCTGGTGGGCG
>CAIZGQ010000240.1 GCA_903932565.1 uncultured Hyphomicrobiales bacterium | reverse complement strand
TCCTGCATTGCGAGAACAGAGTCGCCTCACGCCATGATTGAAAAATTTACCTTCGGACCCTCGTATGCGCGACCTTGATCCTGTTACGTTGGCGGTCCTCAAAGGGCGCTTGGAGCAGATCGCCGACGAGATGGACGCGACGCTCTATCGGTCAGCCTTCAATCCAATCATCGCCGAGGCGCGCGATGCCAGCCACGGCCTCTTTCATCCTTTAACTGGTGCTACCCTCGTTCAAGGGTCAACCGGGCTGCCGATCTTTGTCGGCACGATGGCCTTTGCTGTGAAAGCTGTGATCGATAAAATTGCCACAGACGCCGAGGCCGGGGATGGTGGCCTCCCAAAAAATCCAGTTGGACAAGGCGATACGTGGATCTTCAACGATCCTTATCTTGCCGGGACGCATTTGAATGATTTCCGCCTTGTGAGGCCGTTTTTCTGGAATGGCGACTTGTTCTGCTGGCTGGCGTCCGCTGGCCATTGGCTCGACATTGGCGGCAATGTTCCGGGCAATTTCAATGCACGTGCCACTGAAACCTTTCAGGAAGGCGTGCGCATCCCCCCCGTGCGACTGGCAACGGGTGGCCGCATGCATCAGGACATTCTGGATATTCTCGCCGCCAACACACGCACCGCGCAGTCGAATTTCGGCGATCTCAGCGGCCAGATCAACGCCCTTGATCTTGGCGAGAAACGCCTGAGTGACTTGCTGCAGGAATATGGCGGGGATGTCGTGCGCGCAACCTTCGACATCTTCACCGCGCGGGCGGAAGCTTTGATGCGCGATGAAATTCGTGCCCTGCCCGACGGCTCCTATTCCTTCGACGACTTCCTCGACAACGATGGCATCATCGATGTGCCGCTGACGATTGCCGTCGATATGATAATCGCAGGCGATCGACTGGTGCTCGACTTCAGCCGCTCGTCGCCTGCCTGTGCGGGACCTTTGAACATCGCGCGATCAACCGCGATTGCGTGCTGCTACGTTGGCTTGAAACATATTTTTCCTGATGTGCCTGCCAATGCGGGATGTCTTGCGCCGATCGAATTCATCATTCCCGACACAAGTCTTCTGGCTGTTGAAGCGCCGCGTCCAGTTGGGGGTTACACGGAAACCATATTGCGCGTTATCGGTGTCTTGTTTGGTGCGATGGCACAAGCCGCGCCGCAACTGGCCACTGCCGCGCCCTTTGGCACCATTAACGCGCTGTCCATGGCAGGCACCGCGCAGGGCCGCCGCTGGGTGATGTTTTCGTTTTTTGGCGGCGGGCTTGGTGGCAATCCACTAAGTGACGGTCTCAACCATGGCAACAATCCTATCTCGATGGCAAGTATGCCACCGGTCGAAATTTTTGAGGCGGCCTACCCAGTGTTGTTCACACAATGGGCGTTGCGGCCGGATTCTGGAGGAGCTGGCGCGCATCGCGGTGGGCTTGGGGCCATTTACGAAATCGAGGCCTTGGATAAAGGCGGGGCTGAGCTCGGCGGCGCGGGATATGCACGATTCAGCGCACGCAACAAGGAGCAATGTGGATGTGTCGTCCTCTTCCTCGTCCTCATCATGG
>CAIZGQ010000239.1 GCA_903932565.1 uncultured Hyphomicrobiales bacterium | reverse complement strand
TGGAAGAGCAGCAGCTCGTCGGCAAAGTCAGCCTTGGCCTTGCTGTGAAAGCAGGTACGCCGAAACCTGACCTCTCCACAGCAGAAGCCACTGTCACGGCGCTGCGGTCTGCAGGATCTCTTGGCTATGCCGACCCGGCCTCTGGTGCCACCACTGGCGTTTATTTTTCCGCTATGTTGAAGCACCAAAATTTGTTTGAAGACACCAAAGCGAACCAGAAACTTTATTCCGATGGGACGACGGCGATGGAGGCCCTGGCGCGTGGCGAGGTTACGCTTGCTGCGGGCCAGATCAGCGAAGCTGTCCCCGTCAAGGGGATCGATATCGTTGGCGCGCTTCCCGGGAGCCTCGCTTTTTCGACCTCTTACGTGGCTGCGCCGGCCGTGCGGTCAGCTCACGCCTCTGAGGTCAAAGACCTCATGAAGGCCTTCCTGAGCCCGGCTGTCAGCGATACGCTCAAGGCCAATGGCTTTGAAATTCGCTGATGAGGCACTCTATCTTAGGCGATTAAGAAAACGCCAGATCAGGCAATCAGAGATACCATGCCCTTGGCATGGAACCTTGTTCGAAAAAGGAAGGATAGATCATGGTTGAGATGGATCGTCGTTCATTGCTCGTTGGTGCTGCTGCCAGCACATTATTGCCTCTGCAGAGCGCGTCTGCACTGTCCCCGCTCGCTGGGACGCAGGCTGCCGGGCTGTATCGTTATAAGGTCGGGGCGTTTGAATGCACGTCCATCAATGACGGCGCCATCACCATACCGATCCCCGATGGCTTTGTGCGCAATGTCAGCAAGGATGAGGCCCTGGTTGCCGCCGAAGCCGCCTACATGCCCAAGGGCAAGGTGACGGTGCCGTTCAACCCTCAGCTCATCAACACAGGCTCGAAGCTCGTCCTGATTGACACCGGCAATGGTCCTTCAGCCAATCCGTCTGTGGGGCATTTATTGGCGAACCTCAAGGTGGCAGGCGTCGACCCCAAAGACGTCGATATTGTTCTTTTGTCACATCTGCATCCCGATCACATCAACGGACTTCGCCTGGCCGACGGCAGCCTTGCGTTTCCGAACGCCGAAATCAAAGCGCCCAACCTGGATTGGGCATTCTGGATGAGCGATGAAAATCAGGCCAAAGCCCAAGATAAGCCTTTGATGAAGACCTATTTTGCAACCATTCGTAAGACCTTCTCGGGTTTGGAGAACAAGGTCACACGCTATGATTGGGATAAAGAGGTTGCGCCTGGCATCACGTCCATTGAAGCGGCTGGTCATACGCCGGGCCACACGGCATTTGCAATTGCATCCGGCGATGCGCGAATTCTCATTCAGTCCGACGTGACCAATATCCCGGAATTTTTCCTGCGCCATCCGGATTGGCAAGTGATGTTCGACAACGATCCTGAGCAGGCCATTAAAACCCGCAAGAAGTTTTACGACGTGGCCGCTGCTGAAAAGGCACTTATCGTTGGGTTCCACTTCCCCTTCCCATCCATCGGGCACGTGGAAAAGACAGCGAGTGGCTACCAGCTCATCCCTGTCGCGTGGAACCCGGTTCTATAATTTAAGGCGATAAAAAATGCTGCGCGTGCTGAGCATTTCGGCGCGCGCAGGGTTCTTGAGAATCCGCTTTCCGAGGCCAGGGATTTTCGAAAATTGGAACGGCCAATTCTCTAAGACATAAGTCTCCGATCGGTGTTTGGGTATTCTTGAAACGCCGCTAGGTTTTGCCCAAACACAGCCGGATCGGCAGCAGCGCTGATGCTGTCCGTGCATGCCGGCCCAAATGGAGAGCAAATTCGGATGCAGCTTTCGCAAGCTGCATCTGGCGCACAAAGTGGCGGCGGCATGTCAACGGCTGTGACACGGACCAACGTCCCAAACGGCGCACTCAGTTTCGGTCTGCATGTGCTCGACGTGGACCCCGTGGAAAAGAAAACGGCCGTCGATCAAGTGCATCGGTTTGTCTGGATGGTACCTGCCATCGCGACAGGTGTCGTAGACGGCGTTTTGCGTGATCGTTCGCCATCGGATGCTTTGTGGGCTGAAAGGCCAGCGCCTGTCTGGCGCAAGGCGCAAAGAGTTCGCCGCGGCGATTGCGGCAGCAAGCTGCGCGTCGGAGTGCTTGGCCTCCAGCCCGGCACCTGAAGGCTGCTACCCGAGGGGGCCATCCACAGCGAGGCGCGGCCTGGTTCATGGAGCCGCCTTCGACGAAGATCCAACGATCTAACAGTCGCACACGGCAGCAGACGCCATTACGTGCGGGGGTCCCCGGTCTGCCCAAGGTATTCAGAACGTCCTGATTGCAATTCTGATTTTTAGATCGCCTCATTCCAATTCCAATGCTTGTCTTTGAAACGGGACTTGGCTTGCTTTTTGTAAGGGGGTTGTTCGTCCTCGATGGAGATTTGGATGTTTCACCCACGGTTTGGTTGCGTCTCGGCCTCGCTCCTGCTGGCGCTTGCCAGCTTTGCAGTTCCCTCGCCAGCGTCTGCTGAAGATGTCATCCGCTTCGGGGCGCCGCTGCCGATCACGGGCCCCTTGGCGCCGGAGGCTGCCGCCCAGCAAATGGGCTACAATTTGTGGGCCGAGGAGGCCAACAAGGCTGGCGGTATCAATGTTGGCGGCAAAAAATACAAAGTCGAGATCGTCTACGGAGACTACCAGTCAAACACGCCGCGCTCGGTGCAGATCACCGAGCAGATGATCACCCAGGACAACGTGAACTTCATGTTCGGGCCGTTCGGCTCGGGCGCCGCCAAGGCGGCCAGCACGATTTCTGAAAAATATAAAGTGCCGACAATTGCGGCCTCTGCGTCATCGTCGCAGGTCTATGACCAGAATTACAAATACCTGTTCGGCACCTTCACGCCGAACGATACGCTGACCACGCCGCTGACCGGGATCATCAAGGCCAAGGCGCCAGACGTGAAGAAAGTCGCGATCCTGGCCCGCAACGACCTGTTCCCGCTGGCGATCGCGCAGGAAATGGAGAAATCCGCCAAGGCGAACGGCTTCGAGGTGGTGTATTTTGAGAAGTACGCCATCAACACGCTCGATCACTCTGCGACCTTGTCGCAGATCAAGTCGCTGGCACCGCAGTGGATCTTCGTCACAGGCTATATCAATGACCTCTTGCTGATCCGCAAGCAGATGACCGACCAGCAGATGAAGGCGCCCGTCGTGACGATGATCGCCGGCCCGGCCTATCAGACCTTTATCGAGACCGCGGGACAGAGCGCAGAAAACATTTCGAGCGCGTCCTGGTGGCACCCGGCCGAGCAATATGACGGCAAGGACATTTTCGGCAAGACCTCGAACTTCGTGAAGCTGTTCAAGGCGAAGTACAATTCCGACCCGGACTACGCCCAGGCCTCGGCAGCGGCCAGCGGCGCACTGTTCCAGATGGCGATTGAAAAGGCCGGTTCGCTGGATCGCGACAAGGTGCGGGATGCGCTTGCCAGTTTGGACGTCATGACGTTCTGGGGACCGGTCAAGTTCGGCTCCAACGGCCAGATCAATTCGCTGGAGCCGCCAGTTTTCCAAATCCAGAACGCAAAGCCGGTGGTGCTGTATCCGGACGCAATCAAGCAGGGCGAGTTCAAGCTCGGCGTCAATTGAGCGCCGCGCACGCTTAAGGACTCGAAATGCTGGCCGTCCAGGTCCTGATAAATGCGCTCGTGCTGGGCTGCCTTTATGCCTGTATCGCGATCGGGTTCTCGCTGGTGTGGGGCGTGCTCAACGTCATCAACCTGATCCACGGCTCATTCATCGTGCTCGGCGCCTATCTGGCGTGGGGCGCGTATCAATGGGCGCATATCTCGCCTTGGTACGCGCTGCTTTTTGCAGCACCGTTGTTTTTCGGGTTCGGCTATCTGCTGCAGCGGCTGCTTCTCAACCGCGTAATCTCCGCGCCGGTGTTGGTGACGCTGACGCTGACCTTCGGCCTCGATCTGATCCTCAACAATGCGATGATCTATTACTTCAAAGCCGACTATCGCAAGCTGACCCTGAGCCCGCCGACCGGCTCAATCTCGTTGTTTGATGTGGTGGTACCGGTTGATCGCCTCATCGCCACGGCGTCGGCGCTGGCTTTGACCGGACTGCTCTATTTGCTGCTGCGCCGCTCCAAGGTCGGGCGCGCCATCGTTGCCGTCAGGCTCGATCGCGATGCCGCTGTGCTGATGGGCGTCGATGTCAAATCGATCTATGCCGTCGCCTTCGGGCTCGGCGCGGCATTGGCGGGCTGTGCGGGCGTGTTGATGGCGCTGATCTTCCCGATCTCGCCGCTGACCTCGTCGGCCTATCTCGGCAAGGCCTTTGTGGTCTGCGTGCTCGGCGGATTGGGCTCAGTGTCCGGCGCGCTGGCTGGTGGATTGTTGCTGGCGCTGGTGGAGGGCATCGGCTCGGTCTATCTCGGTCCGGCGCACGCGACGACGTTGTCCTTCGTGTTGCTGATCGTCTTCCTCGTCGCGCGTCCGCAGGGCCTGCTCGGCCGGAAGGGGTTTGAATGACCCGGGCCAATTTCGCGCTGCTGATCCTGATCGTCATCGTCGCGTCGCTGCCGCTGTTCGGCGGTGCCTATGCGCTGCGGGTCGGCACTCTGGCCTGCATGTACGCGATCTTCGCGCTGTCCTGGAACGTGGTGGGCGGCTTTGCCGGGTATCCGTCCTTCGCCACCGCGGCTTCCTTCGGCCTTGGTGCCTATGTCACCGGCATCCTGCTGAACAATGGCGTGCCCCTGCCTGCCGCCTTGGCGGGAACGTTCATCGCATTGTTCCTGGGGGCCGTGGCGCTTGGCGCCGTGCTGCTGCGGCTGCGCGGGCATTACTTTGCCATCGCCAGCCTTTCGCTGGTCGAAGTCTTTCGCGAGCTAATCAACAACGCCACCGACCTGACCGGCGGCGGCATGGGCTTGAACATCCCGCTGGCCTCCAGTTCCGGCATCCTCGCCGACGCGATGTTTTTTTTCTACGCGATGTGGGGACTGCTCGTGCTCACCGCACTCGTGGTCATCGTCGTCTCCGTATCAAAGCTCGGCTTCGGCCTGAGCTGCATCCGGCAGAATGAGACTGCCGCCAACATGGTTGGACTCAATACCACGCTGTACAAAAGCATCGCCTTCGGCCTCTCGGCGTGCTTTGTCGGCACCGCCGGCGGCCTGTATGCAGCCTGGGTGCATTACATCGACCCGTCCGACGTGTTTGATATCCTCTATTCGGTGAAGCCGATCGTGATGGCCCTGATGGGCGGACTTGGCTCGCCGCTCGGCGTTGTGTGCGGCGCGTTTCTCTATCTCGGCCTCGAGGAAGTCGTCTGGCGCAATTACATCCAGATCCATTCCGGTGTGCTCGGCGTGCTGATCATCGTGCTGCTGCTGTTCCTGCCGCACGGATTAATTTCGCTGCGTTGGGCCATGGTCTGGCGGAAGGTGAAGCATGCCTGAGATGCAGCATGAAATTCTTCACCTCAGCAACGTCTCGCGCAACTTCGGCGGGCTGAGGGCGCTGCGCGACGTCTCGATCTCCGTCAGCAAGGGCGAGGTGCTCGGCCTGATCGGCCCCAATGGGGCCGGCAAGACGACGTTGGTCAACACCGTCTGCGGCGTCACGCCAGCGAGCGCCGGCGTCGTTACCTTCGACGGGCGCGACATCACGCGGGTGAAGACCTACCAGGCCGCGCGGCTCGGGCTGTCGCGCACCTTTCAGATCGTGCAGCCATTCGCGGAGTTCAGCGCGTTGGACAATGTCGCCGCGGCCGCTTTGTTTTCACAGCCTGGCGAGAGCTGGAAGTCTGCGCGCCTTGAGGCTCGCACGCATCTCGCGTTTGTCGGTTTGGAGGCACAAGCTGACCAGTGCGCTGCGACGTTGACGCTGGCGATGCGAAAGCGGCTGGAGCTTGCCAAGGCGCTGGCGATGAAGCCCAAGCTGCTGTTCCTTGATGAAGTCAATGCCGGCCTCAATAGCATCGAGGTCGAACGCGCGACAAAGCTGATCCACCAGCTGGCAGCGCGAGGCATCACCATCGTCATGATTGAGCACCTCATGAAGGTGGTGCTCAATGTGTGTACCCGCATTGCTGTGCTGCATAACGGCGAGTTGATCGCCGACGGCGCCCCGCGCGACGTTATCAAAAATCAGGCGGTGGTCGACGCCTACCTCGGCCAGCAATATGCGCAGCGGAATGCCGCCCGTGGATAGCCCCTTGATCCTCGAGCTTCAGCAGCTCTGCGCCGGCTACGGCGAGATTCAAGTGCTTTGGGGCATCGATATGGTGGTGCGATCCGGCGAGATTACCGCACTGATCGGCTCGAACGGTGCCGGCAAGACGACGCTGATGCGCGCGCTTTCGGGCTTGATCCCAGTCCAGTCCGGCAAATACGTCTCGGACGGCGAAGATTTGTCGAGCGTCACGGCGGCCCGGATTCTGGCGCGCGGCATTGTCCACGTCCCGGAAGGCCGTCGGCTGTTTGGTGCCATGAGCATCGAGGACAACCTGCTGATGGGTGCCTATTCGCGTTCCATCACCCGCACCCAGATCAACCGCGATCTCGATCGCGTTTACACCACGTTTCCAAAGCTGCGTGAGCGCCGCAATCAGGCCGCTGCAACCTTGTCCGGCGGTGAGCAGCAGATGTGTGCCATCGGCCGCGGGCTGATGAGCGCCCCGCGGCTGCTGATGATCGATGAGCTGTCGCTTGGCCTGTCGCCACTGCTGGTCGAGCAACTGGTGGCGGCGCTGCGCACGCTCAACACCGAGGGGATGTCAATCCTGCTGGTTGAGCAGGACGTCACCACCGCGCTCGACCTCTGCCATACCGCCTATATCATGGACATGGGCCGCATCGTGCGCACCGGGCAAGGCGCTCAGCTGCTCGCGGACCCCATCATTCGCGACG
>CAIZGQ010000238.1 GCA_903932565.1 uncultured Hyphomicrobiales bacterium | reverse complement strand
GCCTGGCACGCGAACCCCGGCCAGCTTGGCCCTGTGCTGGGCTCCGCTCTTATCGGCATTTTGTTCGGCTCGGCTTTGTTTGGCTGGATCGGGGATCGTTATGGCCGCAAGGCCGCGATGATCGGATCGCTTCTGACATTTGGCGTCTTCACACTGCTTGGTGTGTGGGCCACGAGCCTCGACCAGATGTTTTGGCTGCGCCTGCTGGCTGGTATCGGGATTGGCGGTATCGTGCCCAATGTCGTCGCGATCAACGCGGAATCCGCGCCGCGCCGCTTGCGTGGTACGTTGGCGCTCATCGCCGTTGGATTTGTGCCGCTGGGCGCCGCCTTTGCCGGGCTCGTGAGCTGGTTGTTCGTTGCCAAATTCGGCTGGCAGATTTTGTTCTGGGTTGGCGGGCTTGCCCCGATTGCGCTGGCGCTGGTCGCCATCATCGGCATGCCGGAATCCATCAAGTTTATGGCCCTGCGCGAGGCCCAATGGCCGCGACTGCAAGCGCTGCTCAAAAGCGTCTATCCGCAGGCCACGATCCCCGGGAACGTGCGGTTTGTGATTGAGGATGAGAAGCAATATCCGGGCTTCAATCCGGCGCATTTGTTCAAGGATGGGCTTGCCATCATCACACCATTGGTGTGGCTGGTGTTTGCACTCAACCTCATGGCCTATTTCTTCCTGTTGAGCTGGACGCCCACGCTTCTCACCAATGCGCATTTGCCGCGTGAATCTGCAGCATTGGCGACAACGCTTCTGCAAATTGGCGGCACGGTTGGCGCACTTCTCATGTGCAACTGGATCAACCGTCAGGGCTTTTTGGCAATCTCGCTGTTGTTCCTGTTGTCGGTGCCGGTGGTTGGCTCCATCGGCTTTACCGGCATTAGTTCAGAACCCGCTCTGATGATCTCGGCGTTCTTCGCCGGATTCTTTGTGCTGGGCATTCAATCGGGCCTGAACGTCATCGGCGCTCTGATCTATTCAACCTCGCTGCGGGCCAATGGATCTGGCTGGGAGCTTGGGCTGGGACGGCTTGGCTCGCTGTTGGGGCCGTTACTGGGCGGGCTTTTCGTCGCTCTTCCGGTGCAGCAGCTTTACATGTGGTCCGCTGTGCCGCTGCTGGTGGCAGCCCTGTTGTGCTTCATCGTTGACCGCCTGAACCGGCAGCGCATGGCGGGGCAGGTGGCCTTCACGCAGCCCGTCGCGGCAGAATAGGTTTGTTGCCGCCAAGCTGGGGCGGAATACGAGGTCTTAGGGCGATCGTCTCCCGCATAGACCTTCGAACAAGTCACAGGCTTGAGTGCATGAATCATTAGCTTTCAGAGATTGTGCAGCTGCGCTTCAGCCCATAAAATCTTAAGCATCAACGGGGTCGCCGAATGTTCGGGGTCGCTGATTTGGGTGATTTGGGGGACGTGCATGCTTTTAGTGTTGTCGCAATATTGGGGATGGCTCGTCCTCGTTGGGTTCATCGGCATTTTGACGGGCGTGTTGACGTCCACGAAATCGCCGGTCGGCCCCGTATTTCCCGGCTGGCTCGGCTGGGTTTTGTCCTTGTTCGCGTTTGGCGTCGTGGCGGCCTGGGTCCGCTGGTTTGACGGGCAGGCGGGGACCTTCCTCGAAACAGGCTTGCTCAGCGCGGTCTCGTACGTTGCGGGCGCCGGTATCGGCTCGATCTACACCAATGGCTCCCCCCGACCGCAGAAGGCGTGGTGGGGCGGCTTTGTCATCAGCGGGCTGATCTGGCTCGCCAGCAGCGCCATTGCGGTTGGGCCTATCGAGGCAGCGGTAAAGGCGCGTGCGGCCGAGGCCATGAAGGCGGCTGGCGGCGACCCAGATTACATGGACGTGGCCGGGCGCGATGCGCTTCTGGCCTTGGGGGCCGGAGACGTGGCCAAGCGCGCTGCGCTTGCCCAGGCGCTGGATGAGACGGACGGTGTTCGTCGCGTCACCGAGGTTGCCGAAACGGCCACCTCAGTCAAGGCGCTGGCAGCCAAAGCCACTGCCGAGAAGAATGCGGCTGACAAGGCCGCCGCCGACAAAGCTGCAGCTGATGCCGCTGCCGCTGAAAAGGCCGCAGCTGAGAAGGCGTCCGCCGAGAAGGCCGCTGCCAATAAGGTGGCCATGGAAAAAGCCGCTGCAGCCAAAGCGTCAGCTGAGAAGGCCGCAGCCGACAAAGCTGCGGCTGACAAGGCAGCATCTGACAAAGCCACTTCAGCCAAAGCTGCAGCAGACAAAGCCGCAGCTGAGAAAGCCGCAGCCGAGAAAGCTGCCGCCGACAAGGCCGCTGCTGAGAAGGCAGCAGCTGAGAAAGCCGCTGCGGATGGAATGGCAGCTGCCAAGGCTGCTCTTTCCGGGGATACGACTGGCGTCAAATCCGCCGCTGATCTTGCCGCGCAAAAGGCAGCGTCTGTCGCAGCGTCCAAGGCGCTGCCGGAGACGGGCGCTCTCACGCCCAAGCAGTGTCAGGTGGCTTTGGCGGGACTGGTTGCGTCGGAGAAAATCGTCTTTGCCTCGGCGAGTGCCAACGTGTCCGCTGGGTCTAAGGGGCTGCTGACCAAGATCGCGGCGGTTCTCGCCCGGTGTCCGGAGGCAAAAATCCAGATCGAGGGCCACACGGATTCCGCCGGCAATACCGCGCGCAATTTCGCCTTGTCCGAAAAGCGGGCCAATGCGGTGGTGGACGAACTGGTTCAATTGGGAGCGAGCAAGGCGGGCCTGACCGCGGTTGGGTTTGGCGAGGACAGGCCCATCGCTTCCAATGATACGGACGAAGGTAAGGCGGAAAACCGCCGGATTGATTTCGTCGTTCAGCCGTAAGGCTCACATGACAATGCGAGGCGTGCGCTCATCCGGCACGCCTCGCGTTTTCGCGATTGAAACTTGTCCGGGACGCGCCCGCCCCCGACATTGCGCCCACCTGCCTTTATTGGTACTGCGACGTCAAACGGGTGGCTGCTGCGCATATTGCCCGTCTGTGTGAAGGGTTTTTGGTGGACTGGGGTCAAATCGCCACCGTTGGGCTGGGATATCTGATTGCGGGTGCCGTCAAAGGCGCAACCGGCCTTGGCTATTCAACGACCGCGCTGCCGATCCTGACATTTGGCATCGGGTTGCGCGCGGCGATGCCACTGGTTCTGATCCCCTCCATGGCCAGCAACTTTGCCATCATGCTGAGCGCGGGCCATTTCTGGCAGACGGTTCGGCAGTTTGCGTTGCTCTATGTGTCTCTTGTTCCGGGCCTCGCGCTGGGCCTTGCGATGCTGCTCTATGTCGATCAGGATCTCGCAGCCGGAATGTTGGGACTTGTCCTCGTCACCTATGCAATTTTCACGTTCTGCCAGCCAAATCTGGTGCTGCCGGTCCGTTTGCACGG
>CAIZGQ010000237.1 GCA_903932565.1 uncultured Hyphomicrobiales bacterium | reverse complement strand
TGTTCATCGATTGGGCCCGGCAGAAACTGCTCAATCGCGACCTGCAAACCTGGTCCGATGTGCCAAACCTCATCAACCACCCGGGCCTTTTTTATTGGCTGATGTCGTTGATTGCGACCGGCGGGCCGGACGATGTGCTGCGACTTCGCCTGTTGAACATTGCGCTTGTGTCAGTGGGGATCGGCATTGCTGCAGTTGCGGCCTGTCGCGTTCTTGTTTCAGCCGAACAGCGGCTCGTCTTTTCCGCAGGCCTCACACTGTTCCCCAAAGCATTAGTGGTGGGCAGTTCGATCAACAATGACAATCTGGCCTTCCTCGCATCATCGATCCTGTTATCGGGACTGACGTCCGGCAGCGCATGGCAATTGGCGGCGGCGTTGGCACTGGCTGGATGGGCAAAACTCACAGCTCTCCTCGCCATGGGATTCGTGATTGCATTTTGGCGTTTTCGAAATGTCATGGCCGGCGAGGAGAAACTTGTCAGCCGCAGCCACGGGCTCATCATCCTGGGCGGGATCCTTGGTGCCGTGCCAACGCTGTATAACCTGCTGACGTTTGGCCACGTGCTGTATTGGAACGCGGGTGGCCTCCGCGAATTTGGGCAAGATGTTCCCACGGCAGCATCTGGAATTTCACATCCGTGTGGCTGGTGCGCTTCATGGAGATTTGGCCGCAATACGCGCTGAGCCAGTGGGATGCCTATTCTTTTGAAGGACCTTTGGCCTGCATTCTGTTCGCGCTCGTGATGGCGCCAATCCTTGCCGCAACATCTTTGAACGGGGCACCCGGCAGGATCGCGCAGTCTTATCTGTTTGGTTTTTTGGGACTGCTCGCGGTGCATTTTGCGTTTGGCGTGTCGTTCTGGCTCGCCTACCACAACGCGGGCACGGCAGAGACGCGCTATTATTGGATCTTTTGGAGCGGCATGATGATCGCCGCAACGGCCGGGCTTGGGCGGCTTCCAACCTGGATACGGCCTTATCTGACGACAGCCTACCTCGTTCTGCTGCTGTCAGAGACGCTTCTGGGAGAAGCCCTGATGGACCAGATCGCGCCCTGATACAGGGCTTCAACTTGCTCGGCACCACTCCAACCCGGTACACCTGCGGCAGCGGGAGTTGTGGGCATGGATTCTCTTTTTATCGGCCAGACCTATATCGATGTGACCTTGCTGGCGGATCAAATTCCGACAGGCGATGACAAGGCCGTTGCCACCGATTACGCCGTCTCATTCGGTGGAAATGCGGTCACGGCAGGCTTTGCCTGTGCGCGGCTTGGTCAATCGCCCGCGCTCCTGACGTCGCTGGCGGACGACTGGCTGGGCCGCATGTTCCTCGACATGGCAGCGACCTACCGCGTCACGGTGCACGGGCGGCCAGTCAAGCGGTCATCGCTCAGCTTCATCATCCCGACTAATGGCAAGCGAGCCATCCTGCGCGCCCGAGACGACGATTATCTCGCTACCTATCCCATTCTGGACCTTGCCACCTGCAAGGCGGTGCATCTGGACGGCCATCAACCCGATGCTGCCCTGCATTACGCTCAGGTGTGCCGACGCCTTGGCATTCTGACCTCGCTGGATGGTGGCGGATTGCGCGCCAAGACGCACGAGCTCCTGGGCTTTATCGATGTTGCAATCGTCGCCGAGCGCCTGTGCGAGCAAATGGGTTTGA